>JANPPH010000382.1:0-11976 GCA_031428395.1 Gammaproteobacteria bacterium | reverse complement strand
TAACACTTACTATTCGTAGATTTCCTATGTTGTTTCTACCTAGTTAGTTGTACACAATGGCTAGTACTGATATAGCTAACCAAACCGGCGCTCATACTTACTTCTTAGGCAGCTAGGATTATTAATCTATAATCAGCCGGTTACGATACGAGTTATTCAACCGGTGCGCTGGCAGCGTGCAGTGGGCATGGAATCCAAAAGGAAAGAGGCGCGGAAAATAATGCTTGCCGCCCGGCGTAGACATGGGGGGGATTGGAAGCCAATTTTTCCCGTGGGTAGCACCCTTGCGTACCAACAGGGAATTTATTGACGTGATTTAACCCAGATTTTCCGTTAGCCTCGTAGCGAGGGTGCGCAAGGTGCTGAAGAGGGGCGAGAAAAGATGCAAAACAGTCGGAGGCGTAGTCACTCTACGGTGACAGACTGTTTTTCATCTTTTCTCGCGCAGATTCAGTGCGTTGTGCGGCCGCAGTAGAGGGCTAATGGAAAATCTGGGTTTAAAGGAGCTTACGGCAACTACACAGTGAACAAAAACTGGCGGAGAGAGAGGGATTCGAACCCTCGATGGAGCTTTTGACCCCATACTCCCTTAGCAGGGGAGCGCCTTCAGCCTCTCGGCCATCTCTCCTTGACTGCATCGCGACTTGCTAACATAGCGATGATACAAAAACTGGCAGTTTAAGCAGCGACTGCCAGAGTGGGGATTATAAGGGAAAATTTTGCGTTCGTGAAAATAAAATGCGTTTATTTAGAACAATACGAACGAGAGGAACATGTGGGGAAAGGAAATTCCCAATGACTTATCAAATACCCAAGTAAATTTCGGCGGACACCAACACGCGGACGCAATGGTAAAGCGAACCTAATGGCTATTCTGCATCATCAGCTGGGATGTTTCCCTGCTCCTTCTCCTTTTGAATGCGTTCGTAAATTTCTTCGCGATGCACTGAGACTTCCTTTGGCGCGTTCACACCAATGCGCACTTGATTCCCCTTTACACCAAGAACCGTTACCGTTACATCATCCCCAATAATCAGCGTTTCACCCACGCGTCTGGTTAGAATTAACATGATTTGTCTCCATCTATCTGCTCAATCATTTCTATATACCCCATAAAAAACATCGATATCCCATCGATGCATCAGCTATCGGCAGCGACATCCGAAACTATAGCAAGAAGCCAGTTAAACCCAGATTTTCCATTAGCCCTCTACTGCGGCTGCACAATGCACTGAATCTGCGCGAGAAAAGAAGAAAAACAGTCTGTCACCGTAGAGTGACTACGCCTCCGACTGTTTTTATTCTTTTCTCGCCCATCTTCAGCACCTTGCGCACCCTCGCTACGAGGCTAATGGAAAATCTGGGTTAAACTTCGGCGCTACACTGTTACGCTTTTCTTGACTCCATCCTGATCCAGGTTGAAGGCGCCGTGTAATGCACGCACTGCTAACTCCATGTATTTTTCGTCAACCACAACGGAAATTTTAATTTCAGACGTGGAGATCATGCGGATATTGATATTCTCTGAGGCCAAAGTCTTGAACATGGTACTCGCGATCCCAGCATGCGATCGCATACCGACACCTACGACAGAGATTTTAACGATCTGATTATCGCCATTGACCTCGCGCGCGCCCAACTCTTTTGCAGTTTTCCGCAATATTTGCAGTGCCTTCTCGTACTCACTTCGATGCACAGTAAAGGTGACATCGGTAGTCGAATCTTCCGCGACATTCTGCACGATCATATCGACTTCGATATTGCTATCGGCGATGGGACCGAGGATATGATAAGCAACCCCTGGTTGATCCGGCACACCCAAAATAGTGAGTTTTGCTTCATCGCGATTAAACGCAATACCAGAAATTAACGCTTGCTCCATCCCTTCTTCCTCACTTGCAATCAGAGTACCTTCGCCATCATCGAAGGACGACAACACACGCAAAGGCACATTGTACTTACTGGCAAATTCAACGGACCGAATTTGCAACACTTTTGCCCCAAGACTAGCTAGCTCAAGCATTTCTTCGTAGGTTAAACGGTTGAGCCGCCTTGCTTGTGGCACGACACGCGGGTCAGTAGTGTATACACCGTCTACGTCGGTGAAAATTTGACACTCATCAGCTTTTAGCGCGGCAGCCAAGGCAACGCCTGTGGTATCGGACCCGCCCCGGCCCAATGTGGTGATATTACCCTCTCCGTCAACGCCTTGAAATCCCGCTACCACAACGACCCGGCCTTCATCTAAATCGCGACGCAAACGCTCAACGTCAATCTCAGTTATACGCGCCTTGTTGAAACTATTGTCAGTCCGAATGAAAACTTGCCCACCAGTATACGATCGGGCTGGACAACCAAGCCGTTGCAACGCCATGGTGGTGAGCGCGATACTCACTTGCTCGCCCGTCGCCATCAGCACATCCAACTCGCGCGGGTCAGGATTAGGCGACACTTCTTTAGCCAACGCGATTAAGCGGTTGGTCTCGCCCGACATAGCCGACACCACTACAACGATTTTGTGACCCTTAGCGCGAGCGGCTACCACCCGCTTCGCAACCGCTGCAATGCGTTCGGGATTACCCACCGAAGTGCCACCATATTTCTGTACAATCAATGCCATGTAACTACCTAGGGCAAAAGCTGGGATACTACTTTAAGTTGTAGCAAAAGAAAACGAATTCCTCGCTTCACCACCATCCATAGAGTCATCGAAACATCGAGTTTCAGGGTATTTGGTTTTCTGTTTACGGCGTGGAGACCAATTAACCAAAGTTCGGCTGTTGGCTTTTAAGCAATAGTGTGGATGAAAACGGCGAAATTTCCGTCTTACCGTAGTCACTCGTACGGCAACAACCTTCTCGCTATTTTCTTTTTTATTCAGTGTGTTAGACGTGGGCTTGGCAGCGAATAGCTGCAGCATCTGGGCTTAAAGCCTGTCGCGAACCCATTGCATAACGGAGGCCAAAGCCCCATCCAGTCCTGCCGGCTCGGTGCCGCCTGCTTGCGCCATGTCAGCTCTGCCACCCCCTTTACCACCGACTTGCTTGGCAACCATATTAATCAGTTCCCCCGCGCTAATCTGCGAGACGCGGTCAGGCGTTACCCCGGCCACTAAACTAACTTTGCCATCCAATGCGGTGCCCAGCACAATCACGGCGGTGGCAAGCTTATTTTTTAGCTGATCAACGGTGTCGCGCAAGGCTTTCGGGTCGACGCCATCCAAGCGGGCGGCTAACACTTTGGTGCCGTTAATTTCTACCGCTTTGGCGGCGAGGTCTGAGCCTTGACTGCTCGCGACGCGGCCTTTTAACTGCTCGATTTCCTTTTCAAGCTTGCGATAGCGCTCGACGAATTGCTGCACTTTATCGTCTACCTCATCGCGGCCTGATTTCATTAGGTCGGCCACGCGTAACAGACGTTGTTCGTTGGTGTGGATATAAGCCATGGCTTTTTCGCCCGTGACGGCTTCGATGCGGCGCACGCCTGCTGCCACGCCGCCTTCGTTTACAATTTTAAACAAGCCGATATCGCCGGCCCGGTGCACGTGCGTGCCGCCACACAATTCGGTCGATGCATCGCCGATTTTTAGCACACGAACTTCATCGCCGTATTTTTCGCCGAACAAGGCCATGGCACCCGAAGCCACGGCTTGCTGGTAATTCATCAAGTGAGTTTCGACATCGCTATTATCGCGTATTGCCGCATTAACTCGGCGCTCGATTTCGGCAAGTTGATCCGGAGTGACCGGCTCAAAATGAGAAAAATCAAAACGCAGGCGCTCGGAATCTACTAAAGAACCTTTTTGCGTAACATGATCTCCAAAAAGATGCCGCAGCACTGCATGGAGTAAATGGGTGGCGGAGTGATTGCGCATGGTGGCCTGACGCAACACCTTGTTGATGCGCGCTTCCACCTTGTCACCTATTTTGAAAGACCCAAAGCGAACCTGGCCAATATGGACTATCGTACCGCCGGGCTGCTTTTGAGTATCTTCCACTTCAAACTCGCCACTATCGCTCTCAATCAGGCCACGATCGCCCACTTGACCGCCGGATTCAGCATAGAACGGCGTACGATCGAGCACGAACAAACCTTTTTGTCCGGCCTCGATGGCGTCAACTGTCGCGCCGTTTGCTTGCAGGGCAATAACTTCTGCTTTATCGATAAGATTTTCGTAACCGGTGAAGCTGGTTTGCCCTGAAACAGCCACACGTTGACTGTAATCGAGCTTGAATTGACTGGCGGAACGCGCCCGATCGCGCTGGGCCTCCATTTCCTTTTCAAAACCGGCCATGTCCAAGCTCAATCCGCGTTCGAGGGCGATGTCACGCGTAAGATCAACGGGGAAACCGAAAGTATCGTAGAGGCGGAAAATAGTTTCACCGGGTATGACAGTACCGTTCAACTTGCCGATGTCTTGCTCGATCATCCGCAAACCTTGCTCCAAGGTTTCGACAAAACGCTCTTCTTCTAAACGCAAGATGCGCTCGACCCTGGCTTGAGCTGCAGTCAATTCGGGGTAGGCCGCGCCCATTTCCTTGACCAAGGGCGCAACCAGCTTGTAGAAAAAGATATCCTTGATGCCGAGTTTATAACCGTGCAACACAGCACGGCGAATAATGCGGCGTAATACATAGCCACGACCTTCGTTGGACGGCATCACGCCATCGGTAATGAGGAACGAACATGAGCGAATGTGGTCGGCAACCACGTTGAGTGAGCTGTTGCGCTGATCGCCCATTTTAGCAAGCTCGGCCATCGCTTTGATCAGCGTACGGAAAGTGTCGGTATCGTAATTGCTGTGTACGCCTTGCATAATTGCCGCGAGGCGCTCAAGACCCATGCCAGTATCGACCGAGGGTTTAGGCAGCGGCGTAAGCTTACCGTCAGCCGACCGGTCGTACTGCATGAAGACGAGATTCCAGATTTCGACATAACGGTCTCCATCCGCATCGGGCGAACCTGGTGGGCCACCGGGGATCTGCGGACCGTGGTCATAAAAAATTTCCGAGCACGGCCCACAAGGACCGGTATCGCCCATTGACCAAAAGTTATCCGAAGCACCAATACGCGAAAAACGTTTGGGATCGATATGCATATCTTCTAGCCAAATGCGGGCCGCTTCATCGTCCTCGTTAAAAACGGTGATCCAAAGGCGCTCTGGCGCCAATTTCAGCGTTTGTGTGAGAAAATCCCATGCATAGTGGATCGCTTCGCGCTTGAAATAATCACCGAAGCTAAAGTTGCCGAGCATTTCAAAGAAGGTGTGATGACGCGCGGTGTAGCCAACATTTTCAAGATCGTTATGCTTACCACCCGCTCTGACGCAGCGCTGCGAGGAAACAGCCCGCGTGTAGGGCCTAGTCTCTAAGCCGAGAAATACATCTTTGAATTGCACCATGCCCGCATTGGTAAAGAGCAATGTGGGGTCGTCACCAGGCACCAAGGAGCTGCTCGGTACAGTAGCGTGTTTTTGTTTGCGAAAATATTCTAAGAAGGCCTCGCGAAGCGCTGCGCTTTTCATACGTTAATCATGTTATATGCTGATACTCAATTGTCTTCGTCGCCAGACTGGGGTTTCATTACGCTGCGTATTAATTCTGTGGAAAAACCGCGATGCTGGAGAAAGCGCGCTTGCCTAGCCCACTCTTTCGCTTCTTTTGGCACAGGGGAACCGAACTGTTTTTCACGCGCTTTAAGCGCCAGCCCCCGCCAATGCGATGCGCGGATATCAAGATAGGCATTCATCAAAACCTCCTCGATGCCGCGATCCAAAAGCTCCTGCCGAATTCGCAACGGGCCATAACACTTACTTTGGCGTGCCCGGATGAAACTTTCCACAAAACGCTCGTTACTTAACCAGCCCCCTTGTTGAAAAGTTGCAAGAATATCATCAATTTCCGCTCTATCGAAACCCTTTGCAACAAGTTTTCGACGCAATTCCGCCACCGAATGCTCGCGCCGGGAGAGCAATTGGGTGGCGGTGCTGCGCGCCGTAGCGCGAGGCACCTTCACGTTAACCAAAGCGCATCACCCTACATTCCGCAAATTGCACCCCCAATGCGCGCCTGATCTGCGGGCTGTCCGTGAAATCAGCAACGCCCCCATCTTTGGCGCAAGTACCGGGTTACAAATCCAAGTTGGCTGCTGCACGCTCATTTTCGACGACAACTGGGGCGACTTTTGGCAATTTGGCACGGATTTTAGCTTCAATTTCCTGCGCCATCTCAGGATGCTCTTTCAAAAATTGCCGCGCATTATCTTTGCCCTGGCCAATGCGGCTACCTTCATAGCTAAACCAGGCGCCTGACTTGGCGACGATACCTTCACGGCTACCGATCTCAACAATCTCGCCTTCGCGGGAAATCCCTTCGCCGTAGAGAATATCGAACTCTGCTTGTCTAAAAGGCGGGGCCACTTTATTTTTGACGACTTTAACGCGCGTCTCGCTACCTACTACCTCTTCACCCTTTTTGATCGCGCCGATCCGGCGAATGTCCAGCCGCACTGAGGCGTAAAACTTCAGAGCATTGCCGCCGGTGGTGGTTTCTGGGCTACCAAACATCACGCCAATCTTCATGCGAATTTGGTTGATAAAGATCACCAAGGTATTGGAGCGTTTGATGTTGGCAGTTAATTTGCGCAACGCTTGCGACATCAAACGCGCCTGTAGGCCAACGTGCGAATCGCCCATTTCGCCCTCGATCTCAGCTTTTGGCGTTAGCGCTGCCACAGAATCGACGACGATAATATCAACGGCGCCGGAACGCACTAGCATGTCGACAATTTCCAATGCCTGCTCGCCCGTGTCAGGCTGCGACACCAACAATTCTCCGATATTCACGCCGATTTTTTCGGCATAGTTAGGATCGAGCGCGTGCTCAGCATCCACGAATGCCGCTGTGCCGCCCTTCTTTTGCGCCTCTGCGACCACCTGCAAGGTAAGCGTGGTTTTACCCGATGACTCAGGGCCATAGATTTCGACGACACGACCGCGCGGCAGACCGCCTATTCCCAACGCCAAATCAAGCCCGATGGAGCCCGTGGAAATAACGTCTATGTCATGCGAGACGCCTGAGGCATCACCCATGCGCATGATAGAACCCTTACCGAATTGGCGCTCAATTTGACTTAGCGCCGCAGATAAGGCTTTGCCTTTGTTTTCATCCATTACACTTCACCTAAATATGTTGAGTTAGCGCCGATAGACAGCGATGCTTAATCTGAAAAGTAGGTCCAATTATTCCACAAATAACACTTGCTAACCTAGCCTTTTCCGAGCTGAAAAATGTAGGCCAACTAGCTGGGTAAATGTCGTCTATTCGCCCAAGGGCCACGATTGTACTATTTGATATTTCGATCCTGCGTCTGCAGGTAAAGACTCCATTAAGCAGAAACGGTTAATCTTCCATGTTATAGGCTCGAATTGTTGTGCCTCGATGCGCCCGCGCAGATCGCGCAGCACCGTTACGTGTGCTTTAAATTCGCGTTTTTCAGGCGTAAGAGCGCAAGCTTGCAACCCTCGCTGAAGCGCATTGACTAATGATAGTAGTGGCGTTGGCACCACAGAAGGCGCAAGCCATGCTACCTGTTGTGTGCGCCAACTGCCGAATTGATCCAAGGCCAACGTAAATGCCGACTGATGATGTAGGCGCAGTGCAACCTGTTGCGCACAGTGCGCTGTCTCATCGCTCACCTCGCCCAAGAATACAAGGGTCAAATGCAAATTGGACGTTGGAACACAACGACCCGCACCCTCGGGCAGTAGGTTGCGCGCTGCATCCATCGCCTGGCGTAGCGAAGCATCAGGCCACAGTGCAAAAAATAACCGGCGTTTAGGCAATAGTGCTGCGTTCACACGCTAACTCTAGCGCCCCGCTTAACGCCTTTGCCACTGCCGCATAGCGAACTGCTTGGCGATCACCGCTGAAATGCTCGGTAATAGCCACGGTCAGCCCACCTACCATTGCCCAACCAATGCATACCGTCCCGACGGGCTTAGCGTCACTACCGCCACCCGGCCCGGCGATGCCGCTAACCGCAAGCGCAATTTGCGCGTGACTGCGACACAGCGCACCCTGCGCCATCTCACGCACCACCTGTTCACTGACTGCGCCATAACGTTCGAGAGTTGACGCCTCGACGCCTAGCATTTCTTGCTTCGCGATATTGGTATAGGTAACAAAGCCGCGCTCAAACCAATCGGAGCTTCCCGTAACCGCCGTTGCGGCCTGAGCAACCCAGCCACCAGTGCAAGATTCAGCCGTCACTAGCATGAGACCTTGCCGCTTGAGCTCGACCCCGAGTTGTTGCGCCAGTATGTTTAAGTCGCTCATACTCTTTAAGATATCAGGCACAAGCTAATCCGACCACCCGCCGTGCCAATGGTGATATTATTGAGACACTGCGCTAGTGAATTATCTAGCCTCAATATACCAACTTCGTAATGAACTCATCACCGCCTAATCCCGCCAAGGAATTTCAATAGCGCATGTTTGACCGGACCATGGACTTCCTGATTACTCTACTTACCCAGCATTGTGTCCCTCAGCGCAGCCTTTCGCGCTTGATGCATGCCTTAACACGTAGTCGTATGCCTGCCTGGAAAAACTGGCAAATACGGTGGTTTATTAGCCGTTATAACGTCGATATCAACACCGCTGTCGAGCCAGACACCACTCGCTACCCCGACTTCAACAGCTTCTTCACGCGGCAGTTAAAGGCTGACGCCAGACCGATCGCCTCAGACAGTCAAGCTATCGTTTCCCCAGCGGATGGTACAGTCAGTCAGGCTGGAGACATAGTGGGCGGTAGACTATTTCAGGCAAAAGGGCGCTATTTTGACCTAAACGCGCTTCTTGGTGGCGACAAAGAGCGTGCAGCCGCCTTTTATGGCGGTAAGTTCGTCACAATTTATCTGAGTCCTGGGGACTATCATCGACTGCATATGCCGATAGACGGAACGTTGCTTGAGATGGTGCATATTCCTGGCAAATTATTTAGCGTGCAACCGCGAACCACTCGTTCCGTGCCAAATCTCTTCGCACGTAATGAAAGAGCGATTGCCTTTTTTGATACGCCTTGTGGGCCTATGGCGATGGTGTTAGTGGGTGCGATGTTTGTTGGCAGCATTGAAACTGTCTGGTCAGGCCCTATTAGCCCATCGTCGAATGACCCATCGACGACTAAACCAATACAAGTATGGAATTACCGGGAGAACGAACGTCATACCCCTATGCAGGTTGCCAAGGGCGCGGAAATGGGCAGGTTTAATATGGGATCAACAGTGATTCTCTTATTCGGCCCGGATCAAACCGACTGGATTGCGGGTTTGGGCGCGGGCTCGACAGTTAAAATGGGCCAATGCATAAGCACTTGCCGCCGTAGCGGCAAACCCGTTACTTAATGCTATCGTTGTAGCGCATTACTTTTTGTAATGCACGAAATGCCGTGGCATCAAAATCCTTAAACATCAGACCCGCGCCGCCATTTTCAATACGCACGACTTTGGCCCGAATGGTAGATTGCTCCTGGTCCTCAAGCGACTTCAGATTAAACACGAGTTCGATGCTCTCATCCTTTTCTACGTGGGCCGCGGCGGTTTCAACAAAAACCCCCCCTAATCCTATATCGCGTGTTTTCCAGGCCGTTATTTTGCCAGCGTAAAAAACATCGACATCCACAGCGAGTTTTGTTCGGGTTGTCCAGCGACGTTCCATTATCTTCCCTGCTCCCAGCCTAATATCATCGCAGTAAACGCCTGATACTCAGTTGTTTGATTTTCATGGTTAGTGTTTTTGTTATATAAAATCATATAATTATACTTAAAAAATGTTTATACCTTAAGAAAACCAAGTAAATTTCAATCACCCATACAAAAATAGTCGCCACAAAACATAAAGCAAAGATTATGCCGTTTCGTCAGCTGCTGCACAGCATATTGATTTTATTAAGTTTTAAATAATGACAGCTACGCAATTGATGCCATCCTGGCAATAGGTGTATGAATCTTCGACAAACGCTAGGGAATCAAGCGTTCAAGATGTTAAATGCTATCACCTCTTGTAGGCATTTCGCCTGATGAGCGATCATAAATAGTCGATCAACCCCCACCGCGACGCCAGAGCAGACGGGCAAACCATGGGCCAACGCTGCCAAAAAGCGCTCATCCTTTGGCACCGCGGAGAGTTTGTGCTCTACGCGTAGGGCGCAATCGCGTTCAATTCGGTTCAACTGCTCTGTTACATCCGCCAATTCATAGTAACCATTCGCAAGCTCCACGCCATTGATATACAACTCAAAACGCTCGGCGACAACAATGCCATCCTGCTTCTTCAACCGCGCTAAGGCAGCTTGAGTGGCGGGATAATCATACACAAACATCGGTCGTTCACGGCCAAGCTTGGGTTCTATTAAGTGGGTTAACAAAAAGTCCAGCCAGCCATTTCTATCGTCATCATCAAGGCACGGCGGCATTAAATCGTGCAGCGCAGCACAAGCACGCAGTTCGCTGAGACTACAGCGGTGTGGGTCGAGGCGCAAATGATGCTCAAAGATCTGTTGATACGTCACCCGCTCTGCCTGTCCGACGCCACACAAGAAGGCCAATAAGTCGTCAATTTCGTCCATCAACGCCGCACTGTCGAAACCTGGGCGGTACCATTCAAGCATAGTAAACTCCGGGTTATGTAGCCGCCCTGTCTCCCCGTTTCGAAACACTTTGCATAGTTGATAAATTGCCCCGCTGCCATCGGCCAATAAGCGCTTCATAGCGAACTCGGGGGAGGCATGCAAGTACAGTTGCCTCCCCGATGCAGCCCCAGGACCGACATAGCGGGTTGTAAAACTGTCTAGATGAAGATCTGTAGCGGCCGCCGCGGATAGTATGGGCGTCTCGACCTCCCAGATGTCTCGCTGCGCAAAAAAAGCTCGGATTTGACTCACGAAATGCGCCCGTGCTCGCAGAGTCTCGCACGATGCCGAGGGCCGCCAATCCTCGCTCGACACGCCTACTTCACCCGCGAAACGTACTCACCGGTGCGCGTGTCCACTCTAACCTGCTCACCAATCGTCACGAACAAGGGCACGCGCACCACGGCGCCCGTTTCCAACGTAGCGGGTTTACCGCCGCCCCCGGAGGTGTCACCCCGCAGCCCCGGGTCGGTTTCCGTGATGGTTAAAATCACAAAATTCGGCGGCTGCACTACCAACGGCTGTCCGTTCCATAAAGTGACGATGCAAATTTCTTCGCCTTTCAACCAGATAGAAGCGTTATCGACAATCTGCTTGGTGGCTGTGTGCTGTTCGAACGATGTTGGCTCCATAAAATGCCAAAACTCTCCATCGTTATAAAGGTATTGCATTTCAACGTCCGCCACGTCGGCCGCTTCAGCAGAATCGCCCGACTTGAAGGTGCGCTCTATCACTCGCCCAGTCTTCAAATTGCGTATTTTGACACGACTAAATGCCTGACCCTTACCAGGTTTAACAAGTTCATTCTCGACAATCGCATAGGGATCACCGTCGAGCATAATTTTCATACCGCTTCTAAATTCATTGGTGCCATACGTCGCCATAGTAATCCTCATTAACGCTAAAATTTAGCCGCAAGATCGCACGCGAAATGGCGCTCCTGTATGCTTTACCCATAAACTGCGTATATTACCCTAAAAAAGGCACTGAAGGCCCTGTGTGTGCGCTTTATGCTGCATGTAGACATTTTTTTGGTCGAACTGCGGCTCAATTCAGCGACTGCGATGCTTTCACCACAATTGAACCCAGATTTTCCATTAGGACTCTACTGCGGCCGCACAACGCACTGAATCTCGACGTCCATTGCCGATTTTAGAATACAATCCGCAGATGCAACCCCTTGACTGGCAAAAAACTCTCGCTGACGTGATTCGTGATCCCGCAGAACTACTTAGCCTGCTTTCGCTTGACACTACTTTGCTTGAGGCCGCTCAAGCAAGCCAC
>JANPPH010000381.1:0-2635 GCA_031428395.1 Gammaproteobacteria bacterium | reverse complement strand
CCTTCGCCCAACAATCGGTTGGTGAGCAGTGCCAAGCCTTTCTTAGTACCGTCGCGCGCACTGCCTGCGTCGAATACCACCCGAATGTCTACCATCGGTAATTCAGTGGCGGAGACGAAATAGACTCGCGCACCATTGGCTGTTCGCCACACTTGGATAGAAGGGAGTGAGGTGTTGGTTTTTTCGCTAATCGCGGGGGCGGGTGTTTCTTCGGTTTGGGCGTTGGCAGGTGTTTCAACTTGCCAAATGGCGAAAAATCCAAACATGGTAATAAGGCTTCTTGTAAACCAAGCTGCGTTGCGAATTTTGATTAGAGCCATGGCAGTTTCAATCTTTGGTTGGGGGGTGGGGTTAGTGGATGTGACCGGCAGCTGCGGGCGGTGCTGGCGGTGGGTCTTTTGTAAGTGGCTGTGGCTCTAACACCGCTATCGTTAATGCATCATCAACTAAATATTTGCGTGCAACCTGTTGAACTTGTTCGGGCGTCACGCTGCGGATTTTTTCTACATATTGATCGATAAGGCGCCAATCTAGGCCCACGGTTTCAAGCGTTCCGATTTGCATTGCTTGATAAAAAACGGAATCGAGTTCGTACACGGCACCCGCAACAACTTGGGCTTTGATGCGTTCAAGTTCTTCTTTGCTGGCTAATTCATTGCGTACACTCTCGATTTCTTGCCGGATGGCAGATTCCAGCTCGGCGATGGAATGCGCGGCTGTGGGCGTACCGTCGAAGATGAAAAGTGTTTCGCTACGGGCATAAGGTTCGTATCCTGCCCCTGCAGCGGTAGCAATTTGTTTCCCACGCACCAGGCGTTTGGCAAAACGTGCGCTATCGCCACCGTCTAATACCGCTGCCAGTACTTCTAAGGCATAGGGCTCCCAATCTTGTTGCGCCGTCTTAACGACAGGCGCTTTATAGCCCATCAGGAGATAGGGCAACTCCGCTGGAGCCTTGACTGCTATCCGGCGTGTCCCGCGCTGTTCAACCTCGATACGTGGTTTGAGCGTAGGCAGGACGCCGGGCTCAAGCGGACCAAAATATTTTTTCGCTAATGCGAATACTTCTTCAGGATTGACGTCACCGACCACGACGACGGTCGCGTTGTTGGGCGCGTACCACGTTTTATACCACTGTTCCAAATCGCTAATGCGGAGGTTGACAAGGTCGTTCATCCAGCCAATAACTGGGTGACCATAAGGATTGTTAACAAAAGCACTGGCGTTGAAATATTCTAGCGTAAGCGCTTGGGGATCGTCTTCCGTGCGCAGGCGGCGTTCTTCCATAACCACTCGCACTTCTTTGAGGAACTCGGCTTCTGGCAGGATCAAATTACGCATCCGATCAGCTTCTAATTCAAAGCTGATGGGTAAGCGACTTTTGTCTAGTTGCTGATAATAGCCGGTATAATCGCGGCTGGTGAAGGCATTCTCGCGGCCACCGTTGGCGGCGATAATCCGCGAAAACTCGCCGGGCGGATGGTTTTTGGTGCCTTTGAACATCATATGTTCAAGCACATGCGAAATGCCTGTGATGCCGCTGTGCTCGTAACTACTGCCCACTTTATACCAAACTTGCGAAACGACAACTGGCGCGCGGTGGTCTTCTTTGACAACCAATTTGAGGCCATTCTCAAGTTCATATTCGGATATTTTTCCGCCGGCCCAGGTCATTCCCGGCGCTAATCCGGCTATCATCCACAACGTCAACAACATTACACTGCGAGGAAACATGGTGAACGCCTTCTTCCGTAGTTTTGCTCTTACTCATCACCTTCAAGGGGTGATAGCATAACGTGATTGCGGAGTTCGGGGAATGTTTTCACAGCCGCCCAGTCCGATATTTTTTCGAGGCGGCCAATTGGACTTAGTTAACTATGTTTAGTTTCAAAAAAGACAAAGAGATAGGGGAGAACGAAGGGGCCTCCGGGGGTTTTTTCGGACGCCTGAAAAGTCGCTTATCGCGTACGCGCGATGGACTTACCGAGGGACTGGCGACGCTGGTGCTCGGAAAAAAGGCCATCGATGCGGATGTGCTTGAAGAAATTGAAACACGTTTGTTGATGGCCGATGTTGGAGTTGATGCGACTCGGGCAATCATCAATGATTTGACGTTACGCGTTTCTCGTAAGCAGTTGAATGATGTTGCGGCTTTATTCGACGCGCTGAAAGAAGAGACGGTGAAGATCCTCGATCCGTGCAGTAAACCTCTCGCGATCAACACTGAGCACAAGCCCTTTGTCATTTTGATGGTGGGCATTAATGGCGCAGGCAAAACTACAACCATTGGCAAGCTGGCTAAGCGCTTGCAACAGCAAGGGCGGTCAGTGATGTTAGCCGCTGGCGATACCTTTCGTGCGGCGGCAGTGGAGCAGTTGCAGGCGTGGGGTGAACGCAACGATGTGGCGGTCATCGCGCAGCCGCGGACCAGCGATCCGGCTTCAGTTATTTTTGATGCGGTGCAAGCAGCGCGAGCGCGCAACATAGATGTGTTGATTGCCGATACCGCCGGTCGTCTCCATACTCAATCGAATTTGATGGAAGAGCTGAAAAAGGTAAAGCGCGTGTTGGCCAAAATTGATCCGACTGCGCCGCATGAAGTGATGTTGGTGGTGGATGGTGGCACGGGTCAAAA
>JANPPH010000380.1:0-3884 GCA_031428395.1 Gammaproteobacteria bacterium | reverse complement strand
GCCATGGCAGGCTTTGAATTGCCGATTCGGGCAGTGCGAAATCAAATTGCATCGGCGGTTGACTTAGTCATACAAGTTCAGCGCCTAGAAGATGGTTCCCGACGAATGATCAGCATATCCGAAGTGGTAGGCATGGAAGGCGATATTATTACCATGTCCGATCTCTTCGTCTTCAAGCGCCTCGGGATTGACCCGCAAGGAAAGGTGATTGGCCAATTCAAATCGACCGGCGCTGTACCTCAATTTCTGGATGATTTGCGCCGCCGTGGTATGGACATAAGCCTCGATATGTTTGATGAGGCTTCGGCTAAGTCCGATAATCTGACATGATATTTGACACTCTATTTTTCGCGTTTTTAATCGCGGTAGGCGCCGCCGTATTGCTCTTTGAATTGAGCATGCTGCGTACCGTAGCAGGCGCGGAGGCGCAACAAAAAAAACAACTCCAAAATCGCTTAGCCAAATTACGTGCGGCAAGCGGCAGGATAGAACCCGAATCACTATTACGTGATGGCATTCAACAGAATGAAGGCTTTAGTCGCTGGTTCGGCGCCCTCCCATTCTTGAAATTTTTGCGAACGTTAGTGGCGCAAAGTGGCCAATCGACAAGCGTGGCCAAGTTACTCTTGACCTCGCTAGCGTTCGCCTCAGTCACCGCTATTGTGGTGTGGTTGCTTACTCGACATCCTTTGGTCGCGCTTGGGTTTGCTGGCCTTGTGGGATGGTTGCCGATCTTTAGCCTCGCGTTTCAACGAAGCAAAAGAATAGCTGCATTTAACGAGCAGCTTGCCGAAGGAATGGACATCACCACGCGTGCCTTGCGTGCAGGACACACCCTCGATAGCGCCCTGCAGATTATTGGCGAAGAATTGCCTGCGCCCATTTCAGAGGAGTTTGCGATCACGTCTGCAGAATTGAGCTTTGGCGTACCCCCCAAAGTTGCGTTCAACAACCTTCTCGATAGGGTTCCTTCCAAGCCGCTCAAAGCATTCGTCACCTCGATTTTGATTCAACGCGAAACGGGTGGCAATCTCGCTGAGATTTTGTCCAACATCAGTGGCGTTATTCGTGCAAGTTATCGCTTTCAACGCAAGTTACGAACCTTGTCTGCCGAGGCACGGCTTTCAGCGCTAGTGCTTGCCGCAATACCTTTTTTTCTTGCTGGTGCGATGTTCATAGTGAGCCCCGACTTAATCAAAACGTTGTTTACTGATCCGCGTGGACACAATTTGCTTACCATGGCGGCAATCTCTTACATACTTGGCATAATATGGATGCGTCGCCTCCTTAAAATCGATATTTGAAGGCGCGAGTAAAACATGATGGCTCCTCTAAAAATTCAAATTGCCGTGATTCCCGCCCATGAATGAATTGACTAACGGGTTGTTTTCTCTGGCTGAACACCCAGAGCTATACCGATGGCTACTTACCGCAGCGGTGGGAATACTCGTTTTTCTTGTCGGCGGCGGTATTATTTTTCTCATGTCCGGTTTGGCGAATCCCACGCGCCGCCGTCTTGAACAACTAAAAGACCGTGGACAAGAAAGGAGTTTTAGCCAACGGCTGGTCTCGTCTGTAGAAAAATTAAGTCCTGCCCTTTTGCCCAGAAGCCAAAAGGAAACGTCGCAAATTCGCCAAAAACTAAGTCAGGCGGGTTTCCGCTCAGCGAACGCGTTGCCGCTTTTTTTCGGCGTTAAAGCTATCTTTGCCATATTGTTGCCCGTACTAGTGTTCATTGCGGCACCTTTATTTCCACAAGCTGAATTAAAACAGGTGTTCTATGTTGCTGGGTTTTTTATGGCACTGGGCTTGTTCGGTCCAAACTATGTCCTCGCCAAGCTTACTTCAACGCGTCGCGACAAAATAAGACGCGGCTTTGCTGATATGCTTGACCTAATGGTCGTGTGTGTTGAGGCAGGCCTTGGATTCGACATCGCCTTGCTACGCGTTGCCAACGAAATCAAAACATCGCACCCCATTTTATCCGACGAGTTGCACGTTGTCAGTGGTGAAATCCGTGCTGGGGTTGAACGCATAACAGCGTTACGAAACCTCGCAGATCGAACAGGCGTGCGTGAGATACTGGGCTTTGTAGCACTCATTGGACAAAGCTTGCGCTTTGGCACAGGCATTGCTGAAACTCTGCGTATTTACTCAGAAGATTTCCGTGATAAACGCATGCAAGCTGCGGAAGAATTCGCTGCCAAGGTTGGCACTAAAATGATTTTTCCTCTGATATTTTGTTTTTTCCCAAGCTTTTTTATCGTCGCAATTGGGCCTCTGATACTCAAAGTTCTAACGGTGTTTGGACAATAACTGCGTTGCGGCATGCATGCCGCAACGCAACGCTTAAATATTTTACTGGAAGTGACTGTGACAAATTTTACGCAAACAACGAAGTTATGGTTATTGGCGCTTACTTGCGCGACAATGTTTGGTTGCGCATCGACGAAACCGCCTCCTCAGAGCGAAGCCGCTGCAGGCCAATATAATCATTTATTGGCAAAGTCGTCCCCTGCTAACGTATCAAAACCCGAACAGTCTAAGCTCGATGCCGCTAAATCAAGTGCCGAAGCTAAAACGAAAGCGCAACAGGCGATGCGCGATAGTAACGATGAGAAAGCGATTTTTTACTATGTCAAAGCCCTTGAGTTCGATGCCAAGGATTTAGAGGCTTTACTGACGATTGGTGCGATCCA
The DNA here is from genome assembly GCA_031428395.1 of Gammaproteobacteria bacterium. GTDB lineage: Bacteria > Pseudomonadota > Gammaproteobacteria > JAADHS01 > JAADHS01 > JANPPH01. Next base: position 1,185 of record JANPPH010000380.1, on the reverse strand, counting down.
CGCGCGCAATGCAAGTTATGGCCCTGCGAGTGCAGCGTATAAAATGGCATTAGATGTGGAACCGCAGAATATTGAAGCGCTCGAAGGACTTGGATTAGCCATTCTTAAGAGTGGACGCTACGACGAAAGCCGGCGCCTGCTCGAACAAGTTGTTGCATTGGACTCTAACCGGGTACGCTCCATATTGGGTTTGGGTCTTGTGCACGACGTTAAACGCGACTTCGTAACAGCGAACAGCTATTACAGCCTCGCGCTGAAGATCGCGCCCAACACACCTGCTGTGTTAAATAATTATGCGTACTCGCTCTACCTTTCTGGCGCCTGGGATAAAGCCGAACAAATTTTTCTTAAATTACTAAACCGCAACCCGACACATTACCATGGCGCGTTGAATTTCGGCTTGTTACAAGCGCGCAGAAATCAATTGAAAGAAGCACTCGCGACCCTTGAGCGCGTGCTGCCAAGAGCGGCCGCCTATAACGAACTCGGTTATATCGTGATGCTCGATGGTCAATATGACACCGCCGAAAGACTGTACGAACTCGCAATGGTCAATTCCGCATCGTACTTCCCTCGCGCTTACGAAAATTTGGAATTTGTGCGAGCACTGCGCGCCAATCAACGTCCTGCAACGGATTCTCTCAAAGCGTCAGTGTTACATATCAAACAACTGCCTAGCGTAACGCGCGTCGAAACCGATGGTCATCCCACCAAAGAAATTGAATTTTCCGACGTACTGACAAAGCGCGAACGGGAGGCGCAAGCGCAACCTAAAATCCACACTGACATCACGCACGAAGACCCAGCCAGCGCGCCCGTGAGCGAGACGTCAAGCAAGCGTTATTCGCTGGAAACACCTTAATCCTAAAAACGACAGTAACTATCTACTGCAGATATTTACTATGCTGAATCTGCGAGATTTTTGTGTTAACGCAGATTGTCCATTTTATAATTCAATTTCGCGATCTTTGGCAGGAGTGGATCTTACCTAGCGCCACCTAGCCCATGTTGTTATAATTTCCCTTCCTTATGAGTCTTCTGTAATTTCTTACACCCAGATTTTCCATTAGCCTCGTAGCGAGGGTGCGCAAGGTGCTGAAGAGGGGCGAGAAAAGATGAAAAACAGTCGGAGGCGTAGTCACTCTACGGTGACAGACTGTTTTTCATCTTTTCTCGCGCAGATTC
>JANPPH010000379.1:0-12189 GCA_031428395.1 Gammaproteobacteria bacterium | reverse complement strand
GATTGCGCGCCGTGGCGTCAACACGCTGGTGCTGGTACATCGAACCGAACTGCTCAAGCAATGGCAGGAACGCTTGCAATCATTTCTGGACGTTGGCAAGGGCGTGGTCGGAACCATCGGCGGCGGCCGCGCCAAACCGACAGGCAAAATCGACATCGCGGTGATGCAATCCCTGTCGCGTCAGGGTGAAGTGAATGCGCTGGTCGAAAACTACGGTCACGTGATTGTAGACGAGTGTCATCACGTCGGCGCGGCATCGTTTGATGCGATTCTGAAGCAGGCCAAAGCCAAATACGTGCTCGGCCTGACGGCTACACCGATTCGCCGCGATGGCCAGCAGCCGATTATTTTCATGCAATGCGGGCCTACTCGGCACACCGCCGCCAAACCCACGGGTGCGCCGCATGATCTGGCTGTCACGCCGTGCACATTGCACTCACGGATTGATCTTCCGCAGGAAGCGGGGATTCAGGATGTATTCCGGCACCTTGCCATTGACCAAGCCCGAACCGACGCGATTGCCGCCGAGGTCATCAACGCCTATGGCCAAGGCCGGAAGGTGCTGGTGCTGACCGAGCGCACCGAACATCTCGATGCCATTCAAACAGCCCTGGACGGCAAAGTACCATCATTGTTTGTCCTGCACGGACGGATCGCCAAGAAGCAGCGTGCCACACTGATCGTTGAACTCAACGCGCTGCCACCCAATGCGCCGCGTGTTCTGCTGGCGACTGGCAAGCTGGTGGGTGAAGGATTCGACCATCCACCCCTCGACACGTTGGTGCTGGCAATGCCGGTTTCGTGGAAAGGAACGCTTCAACAATACGCTGGCCGACTGCACCGCGAGCACGCCAGCAAAACCGACGTGCGGATTATCGACTTCGTGGATGCGGGTCACCCGGCGCTGCTGCGGATGTGGGAAAAACGCCAGCGCGGTTACCGGGCGATGGGCTACCGGATGGCGGATGAAAGGGGTGAAAATTGACGCGAAACCCGCGCCGTTCCTCGCAATCCCGCACCATTGCTTTTAATCTTGGGAGTCCACGAAACGCTTGGTCAGCCACCCGCCACCATTTAAACATTCAAGCAACACCAGCAACATCCTAGAATAACAGATAAAATCAAGGATTTTGCTTAGTGGGTGCGACAAGGAGCGTTACGAACGCAAGCGCATAGTCTCCTTCGTCGGTGATACTCAAGAAACTAGCACCAATGCCCTTCTCGCGACACAATTCATCGCCCTTCCCATAAAACTCGAGTAGCGGTTTGCCTTGCTCATTGTGACCTACGCCGATGTGGCGAAGATTTAACCCTGCCGCAAAGCCGGTGCCCATGGCTTTGGCAGCTGCTTCTTTTGCGGCGAAGCGTTTCGCTAGAAAATGTGCCTTACGCGGAGCGTTGTGAAATTCATGCAATTCGTTTTCGGCCAAAATGCGGGCGGCAAACTTGTCACCGTAACGAAGTAGATTATCTTCCATGCGCGAAATGCGAACGAGATCGGTGCCAATTCCAAAAATCAAGCTGCGCGTGCCTCGCACATTAGGCGCTTCATTTCGCCCACAGCCGCTTGTAAACCAGTAAAGAGCGCTCGAGCGATAATGGCATGGCCTATATTCAATTCTCTAATGCCTGCAATTTGAGCGATCGCCGTAACATTGTGATAATGCAATCCGTGCCCCGCGTGCACTTTAAGGCCAAGTGTTTTTCCATGCGTCACGGCTTCGTCGATGCGGCGCCATTGCGCGTGTCGCTCGGCGCTGTCGCGCGCTTGTGCATAATGACCCGTGTGGATTTCGATGACGGGGGCGCCGGCCTGCGCTGCGGCATCGATTTGCCTGAGATCGGGATCAACAAACAACGATGTGCGGCAACCCGCGGCGCCTAATTGGACACAGGCGGCGGTGATTTTTGCTAATTGGCCGAGGACATCCAGGCCACCTTCCGTGGTCAACTCTTCGCGGCGTTCTGGTACCAGGCACACGTCTTGGGGTGCGATTTTTTCAGCAAAGCGCAGCATGGGTTCCGTAACAGCCATCTCCAAATTCATGCGCGTTTGCAAAACGCCCCTAAGGCGCTCGACATCATATTCTTGAATATGGCGACGATCTTCGCGCAAGTGCAAAGTGATACTATCCGCACCGGCTTGTTCAGCCTCCAACGCCGCATGCACAGGTTCGGGATAAGGTGTTCCACGCGCTTGGCGCATGGTGGCAATGTGGTCAATATTGACGCCTAATAATATGCGGCTGTGGGGCATTGAATCGAATCCCTAAATCTTAGTCATTTTTTGATGTTGCGGCACGCAAGCTTTGCTCTACGTCCGCCATAATTTGACGGCTTGCTAAAGGTCGCCCATTCAAATGCACGGCTAGCAGCGTTCTCATCAGGCCCTTCACTTGGCGCAAACTTTCCACGCTGTTTAAATTGTTGCAGCGTAACGCGATAAGGTGAGCACCACTAATTACCGTGCCGGACCTGTGCGCTAAGGTTTGTTCAACCGGGCCGCGCTCTATATCGTAACAGTAGTTTTTTGTTGCATCTATTGGCTGGTGGGTCTGCGCATCTAGTTCAAGCAATAAGGCGTAACCCATTGCTTCCAACAAGTGTTTTTCAAATAGGCGTAAAAGTCGCTCGGCGCCTAACTTGTCGCTTAATTGTAACGCCGCTAGCTGATGCAGGGTGTACTCATAATCTTCATATAATCCGGGGTGTGGATCATGGCGCTGAATCAATCGAAGCACCAGTTCATTGATATAAAAACCAATAATTAGGCGCGTGCCAGGCAAACCTATCGGAACCCCACACGCTTCAGCGCTGACCAGACTACCTAATTCACCCCTCCCCAACCACGCTATGGTCAGAGGTTGAAAAGGCTCCATCAGCCCTCGAAATGGCGAGCGCGGCCGACGTGCGCCTTTAGCGATCAAGCCAATTCTGCTGCCATGTTCGGTCAACACATCGAGCAGAAGGCTCGTATCGCGATAAGGGTAACGATGCAGGATATGCGCGCGGTAAGAGGAAATGGGAGTCATTCGAGTTCTGGTATTGCCACGTCCTTTTGACGCGTTTAAAGGTCGAATTTAGTTTTCTTCTGTCTCATAACCCAGGCTGTTTAGCATGCGCTCATCTTCTGACCAACCTTCTTTGACTTTAACCCATAATTGCAAGAAGATCTTTTTCTCAAACGTTTTCTCAAGCTCCAAACGAGCGGCCCGCCCTACTGCCTTTAAACCTGCGCCATCTTTGCCAATGACGATTGCCTTTTGACTGTCACGCTCTACCCAAATGAGGCCGCTGATGCGCAGTAGTTTGGCTTCTTCTTTGAATTGCTCGATGACTACCGTGACCGCATAGGGAAGTTCTTGGCTTAGACGGCGCATTAACTTCTCGCGAATCACTTCGGCAGCTAAAAAACGCTCAGTCTTGTCGGTGACCTGATCTTCGGGATACATGGACGGCCCAACTGGCATTAACGTTGCGAGCAGAGATTCCAAGAGTTCAAGACCTTCGCCGCTTTGCGCCGAAATAGGCACGCAGTGGAGGCATTGCAGATGACTCGAACGTTCCTGAAGCATCGGCAACAATTTTTGCTGATTGTCTAGGGCATCAATTTTGTTTATAGCCATAATGATGGGAAGGCTGGAATCGCGCAGTATGCCAACGATGTTGTCGTCTTCCTCCGTCCAGCGCAAACTATCAGTTAACCACAATATCGCATCGACTCCCTCAAGGCTTCCGCGTGCGGCACGATTTAGGTAGCGATTCATGGCGCGTTTACCGTGCAGATGCAACCCGGGGGTGTCGACAAACACAATTTGATAATTTGGCTCTGTTTTAATACCGCGTATCAGGTGTCGGGTGGTTTGCGGCCGATCAGACGTGATGCTGATTTTTTGCCCCAAAATCTTGTTTAACAGCGTTGATTTGCCTACGTTGGGACGACCAATTATCGCGACAACACCAGACCGAAACTCTAATTCTTGCACCTCATCCATGCGCTCTGGCTCGCAAAAATTCTTCTGACAAAAAAGTAAGCGCTTTGGCAGCGGCGTTTTGTTCTGCAATGCGCCGGCTACTGCCTTGACCTACGGTGTGTGCGGGAACACCAGGCACCACACATTCGACAACGAAGACTTGGGCATGCTCTTCACCAGCCACTTCGACAACGCGATACGCAGGCAGCGGTTGTCTTCGTGCTTGGAGGTGTTCTTGTAGACGTGTCTTAGGATCTTTCAACGCTGTTTCAGGGGAAACTTCAGCAAACCGTTTCGCGTAAATGGATAACAGAATTTGGCAGCAGGCCTCAAAGCCGCGATCTAAGTACATTGCACCAATAACGGCTTCAAAAGCGCCTGCTAAAATAGACTCTCGCCTGTGGCCGCCACTTTTCAGCTCACCTGGGCCTAGACGCAAAAAATTACCCAAATCAAAAGTGCGCGCGATCGCGGCTAAGGTAATGCCATTGACTAAGCTTGCACGCAGGCGGCTGAGGTCACCTTCCTGCGCCTTGGGATGGCGCATAAACAATTCCGCAGCGACAAAGAAATTGAGTGCTGCATCGCCCAGGTATTCCAAGCGCTCATTGTTGTCGACGCCGGCACTACGATGGGTAAGCGCACTCTGAAGCAATTTGGGATTGGAAAAGGAATACCCCAACTGCTTGCACAAGAGGTCTACATCTGGCATCAACGGTTTGGAACCTCAATATGGTTGGTAAACTTCGCGATAAAATCAACGTTCGCCACAAACGGCACACGCGCTTCGTAATTTACATCGAGACTCTTTTTTTCCTTGTCCTGGACAATTTTGATGTCGTCACCCGTAATGTTTTTCACATTGTCGATATCCAGGCGCTTTAGCAATGTTGATCTGATTTCCGCAGGAGTCATAGGCTTGCCTTTCATATCATTCGCTGTTGCCTGCAAATGGGTATTGATTTTGTAATTATCATAGTACAGCGGAGCAAGCCTGAGTGTAATTAAGGTAAAAAAAGCAATGAGCGCGAACACGATAACTACACCGATTGTGGTCATACCTTTTTGGTTTGTGCGCCGCGCTAACATCTCCACCCCTTCGTTATCATTACTTCACTGTTGAACCGAGCCGTTCCCACATCACGCCGCCGTCTACCGAATCCCAACTCATCCAGATTAAAAACGCCTTGCCGACCAGATTTTGTTCCGGCACGAAACCCCACATACGGCTATCGTTGCTATTATCGCGATTATCGCCCATCGTAAAATAATGTCCGGCGGGCACTTGGTACTCGCCCTCAACCATAGGAGGTTGTTCGGTACGAACTAAAATGGGGTGATCCATATTACCTAGATGTTCCATTCGCAAGCTCGCACCTGTCATGGTCACGGCCGCGCCATCACCACTGTAGGTGCCCTGTAATTCTTGCGTCATAGGCTGGCCATTCACATACACGATTTTATTGTAATAACCAATTCGATCTCCGGGTAAGCCTACCACCCGTTTAATGTAGTCAACTGAGGTATCACCGGGAAAGCGAAAAACCACGACATCACCGCGCTTGGGTTCGTCGATATCAATAATTTTCCGATTTATGACTGGCAGACGAATGCCGTAGGTGAATTTATTAACCAGGATAAAATCTCCGGCTAAAAGTGTCGGCATCATAGAACCTGAGGGGATGCGAAACGGTTCTACCAAGAATGAACGCAACAACAAAACAACCAAAATTACTGGAAAGAACGCGCGCGCATACTCGACCAATACCGGCTCTTTACTTAGCTCGGCCTGCTTGTCGAGATTCATCTCACCCGCCGCCTTGGCCGCTTCGCGTCGACGAGGAGCCCACACAACGGCATCCAATGCCCAGATGCTTCCCGTAATCAGGGTGGCAATGAACATGATGGTGGCAAAATCAAAATGCATTTATTTTTTTCCTACGTTTAGCACAGCCAGAAAGGCTTCTTGAGGTATTTCCACCGAGCCGACTTGTTTCATACGTTTTTTACCGGCTTTCTGTTTTTCGAGTAGCTTTCGTTTGCGGGATAAATCGCCGCCGTAACATTTCGCGGTGACATTTTTGCGCAAGGCTTTAACGGTGGCACGAGCCACCACTTTTGAACCAATCGTCGCTTGGATGGCGACTTCAAACATTTGGCGAGGGATCAGCTCTTGCATTTTTTCAACTAACTCACGGCCGCGAAAATGCGATTGCTCACCATGAATAATAATTGACAAGGCATCGACTTTTTCGGCGTTGATCAATATATCAAGTTTGACCAAGTTGGCTACTTGAAAACGCTCGAAGGCGTAGTCAAACGATGCGTAGCCACGGCTGACGGATTTAAGGCGATCGAAGAAATCTAACACCACCTCGTTCATTGGCATTTCGTAGGTCAACGACACTTGATTGCCAACATACAAGAGCTTCTTTTGGACGCCGCGCTTTTCAATGCAAAGGGTAATGACATTGCCGACAAATTCGTGGGGCACCAGAATATTGGCGGTGATAATCGGCTCGCGCATTTCGCCAATGAAACCGGGTTCAGGCAATTTGGCCGGATTATCAACGTAGATCACATCGCCTTTGTTGGTCACGACTTCATAGATAACAGTCGGGGCGGTCGTAATCAGTTCAAGCGAATATTCACGCTCTAAGCGTTCCTGCACGATCTCCATGTGCAACATACCAAGGAAGCCACAACGAAACCCAAAGCCGAGTGCTTGGGAGGTTTCTGGCTCGTAGAACAAGGCGGCGTCATTTAGGCGCAACTTCGACAATGCCTCGCGCAAATCCTCATAATTCTCGGAGGATATGGGAAAGAGTCCAGCAAATACTTGCGGTTGAATGGCTTTAAAACCCGGCAACGGGGTCAGCGCGGGGTTGTCATGGTTGGTAATGGTATCGCCGACCGGGGCGCCATCGATTTCTTTTATGCCGGCAACGACAAAGCCCACATCGCCCGCTTTTAGATCCGGCATGTCCGTGGGTTTGGGCGTAAAAATACCGACTTTATCGACGTGATGCGATTTGCCAATAGACATGATTTTGATTTTAGTGCGCGGCGTCAATTTTCCTTGCATGACCCGCACTAGCGATACGACGCCCAGGTAATTATCAAACCACGAATCGATAATGAGCGCCTGTAATGGTGCATCCACGTCGCCCACGGGCGCAGGGATTCGGACAATTAACTCCTCCAGCAACTCGGTTACGCCTAAGCCCGTTTTAGCGCTGACGCGCAACGCGTCGTGGGCCTCGATGCCGATAATATCTTCAATTTGCTTGATGACGTTGTCCGGATCGCCGGAGGGTAAATCAATTTTGTTGAGCACGGGAACAACCGTTAGCCCTTGATCCAAGGCGGTATAGCAGTTGGCAACGCTCTGTGCTTCGACTCCTTGGGAGACATCCACCACCAGCAGCGCACCTTCGCAAGCAGCCAACGAACGTGAGACTTCATAAGAGAAATCGACGTGGCCTGGGGTGTCGATAAAATTCAGTTTGTAGGTTTGTCCGTCCTTGCTGTGATATTGCAACGTGACACTGTGGGCCTTGATAGTGATGCCCCGCTCTCGTTCCAAATCCATCGAATCGAGTACTTGAGCCGCCATTTCACGGTCAGCCAGTCCGCCACAGATTTGGATAAATCGATCGGCAAGCGTCGATTTGCCGTGATCAATGTGGGCAATGATGGAGAAATTGCGAATATTTTTCATGTGGGAGATTAGGACGAGCCAAAACCGAGAAGTCTACACGAAATAAGGGACATACTAAATCCCTTGGCGCTCTAATTGCTTAATATTTAAATAAAAAAATAATCCCAAATTCAGCAAATACAACTCCTGCCGAATTTGGGATGCGAGGGATTATCACCAAGCTAAACACGCCCTGCGTGATGAAAAAACTTACTTATCTTGCTTTTCAGTGTCTTGTTTCTCAGTCTTTCCAATTTTCATTGCCAAAAACATCGGTCCGCTGCGACGCTGTATTAATACCGCGATGGATTTATCCGTGGGCAATTCAGCCACCACACGGCGGAAATGCTCGGCATTTTTGATGTCGGCGCTATTAATCTTCATGATTACGTCACCGCGACGCACCCCGGCGCGGGCAGCAGGGCCATTTTCCACCTTATCTACCACCACGCCCTTATCGTCTTTGATCTCGCGCTCGTCACGCTGTTCGCGCGTTGCATCGATCACGACAAGCCCAAGGCGATCCGCATTGGCGGCTTTAGGCTCAGCACCGGCGATTTTAATTTCATCATCAGGTGGCAATTCCGCCACTTTAACCTTAAGCATTACCGATTTTTTATTGCGAATGACCTTAACGGGAACAGTTTTGCCGATCTTAGTTGTGCCTACCATCGGCGGCAAACTTGACGAGCTGATCACGTGCTTACCGTCGTACTCTATGATTACATCTCCTTCTTCGAAACCCGAAGACGACGCTGGGCTATTCGGTAATACGCGTGACACTAGGGCGCCTTCTGGGCGTTCCATGCCAAAAGATTCGGCCAATTCGCGGGTGACGTCTTGGATCAATACCCCTAACCAACCGCGAGCTACGTGGCCACCACTTTTGAGTTGCACGACAACGTCCATGGCCAAGTTTATGGGTATGGTGAATGACAAGCCCATAAAGCCACCGGTACGGCTGTAAATCTGCGAATTGATACCCACGACCTCGCCTTCTAGGTTCAAGAGAGGCCCGCCAGAATTGCCCGGATTGATGGCCACGTCGGTTTGAATAAACGGCACGTAGTTTTCATTCGGCAAACTCCGGCCTAATGCACTAACGATGCCAGCCGTCGCGGAGTGGTCGAAGTCAAACGGCGAACCTATCGCCAATACCCACTCCCCGACCATTAATTTTCCGGAATCGCCGATTTTAACGATAGGTAAGTTGTCGGCGTTAATTTTCAGCACCGCAACGTCACTGCGAGGGTCTGACCCGATGAGTTTGGCAGGCAATTCGCGCCGATCATTTAAACGCACAATAATCTCATCGGCGTCGCTAATGACGTGGTTATTGGTCAATATGTAGCCGTCTGCAGAGATAATAAACCCCGACCCCAGCGATTTAGCATCAAAGGGTTCGCCGCCGTTACCGTTGCCACCCCCATTACCCTCTTCACCAAAGAATTTCTTGAAAAATTCATCGAACGGCGTGCCGTCAGGCATGTCTGGCATTCGCTGCCCGTGCGGCATACTTGGGCGCTTAGCCTTCGCCTTTTGCGTGGTACTAATATTAACCACCGCAGGGCTGGCGCGCTCGACCACTTGAGTGAAATCAGGCAGACCACGTGTCTGCGCGCTTGCCATCGCTGGCAATAGAATTATCAAGGCCAAAACCTTGTTAATATAATGATACGGCCGAGAACCAGCCACTCGATGACTCATACTTGCTCCTGCTTAAGGTTTAACAAACCAACCAAAATTAATTACACCTGCTTTAACACCACAACACCACAACACCACTAAAATCTAAGGCCGGATATGAATTATGTCAGATCAATCGGCATACCTATTCCTTTGTCATGGCGGACGCGTACCACCCGAACGCTCTTGGGGCCTAAAAGAGATAGAAGTGCCAATTAGTTGTACTGTCGCCAAGGGAACCTCGCCTACGACCGTCACCTGTCGACCGCCTAGCATCGAGCCGTAGGCATTGACGGCGCCCATGTGCGATACGCCAGAGAACGGTGCGTTGTCTTCATCGGCCTGTTTTTCCATGAACACAGAGACTGACGCCAAACCATCGGTATACACCAGATGTTCGAACCCTGGATGATGTTCAGAACGCGTTTGATGATAGCGTTCAGCCAGCACAAAACCCGGCGGGGTGCGATTTACTTTCCAGAACCCAGAATCAGGGTTCGCGACGTTACTTAACGCCTGGCCTTTTACCAGTGTGCGCTTTTCTTCATCAACCAAAACAGCGGGTGACGCATCGAGTAATTTTATATCAGTAAACATGACTTGCTCAATCGCATCTCCGTGTTCATTGAGCAGATCCGACTGCAATAGCAACCCAGTCTCCTGATCCACCCATAAACGATAACCATATCGATACTGGTCCCGCGGCGAAATCAACACTATCCGAGTCCCGCGTCCGGCGGTACGATCTTCGCCTCCGAGCGTCAGTGCGTAAAATTTCTCCACCTCTTTAATCGAGCTTAGCGTTTGCGGTGAAAACGGCTTTGCGACCCGCCTCCGATCTATCACCTGGCGCTCTTTGTCGGGTAAAATCGCCGTGACATTATCGTCTGTACGGATGATCTCGCGGGTTACACCATTGAGTGACATTAAGCGCTCGCGGTTACCCTTATCATCGGCAGCATGAATGATACGCATTGCGATGAGCTGCGTATGACGACGATAAACAAAGGTGCCTTCATAGTTAAATTTGTCAGCGGCACGGGTCATCCTCTCAAGCCAATAGCGCGGGTCGTTGACATCGACTGCGCTCGCCGAAAGACAAGGCCAAGCAAGCAACGCGACCACGCAAGCAGATTTCAGAGGCTTACTAAACGGACGCAGAGCGAGACCCTTTGTAAAGGCGCGACAACGACAAACCAAACTACATGGCATGAATGACATACCATTGAAACGATATCGAGTAGGACTTTAACAAGCTTATCCTGGTGCAGGGAGCGCCATAACGGAACATCACTATCATACTATTGGGATTGTTGATTTGGCTCGTAACCCACTATCCGCACATAAGGCGGCATACCGCGCTGCATGGCCGACGACGATGCTGAAAATTCGTGATTAGCGAGATAATCGTTGAGTTTCGACTCCACTGCCGGGTGAGCGACGTCCCAATGAGTTCTTTTCTTAGCCGGCTGCACCTGGGATAGTGAAAATGCAGGCGGTTGGCCCGTCGTCTGCATTGGAATAATGCTCGAGCCTGCCGCGGCGGACAAAAACTGAGTTTGCGGTGGCGAGGACTGAGGCTCAAGGGCGCCCACTCCCAGAAACGCAATCACACCTGCCGAGGCGGCTAAGGCGAATCCAGTTAAGGACTTGTATCTAAATGCAGGAGTGGAGGGGATAGAGGAAGCGGGAGCACTGTGCGGCGGAAGATCTTGGAGGGCTTGGCTAACATGACCAGCTAAATTACGTTGATAACTATTGGGTAGATTTTTTTTCAGCGCATCACCAATTAAATGGTAATGCTCCCAACAGCGCCGCATTTTCTCGTCCACCTGCATGTGGCTAATCACACGCTGGATGTCTTCCTCCGCATTCAGCTCTCCATCCATGAGTGCCGAAATATGTTCATTTTGTTCTAGCATCGCACCTACCCGCCTTTCACGTTGTCTCGTGAGGTTTTTACAAAAAAACTCTCAAGGTTTTAACCCATCAACTTGTCAAGCTCATGGTTGATCGCCTCTCGCGCCCGAAAAATTCGCGATCTAACCGTGCCTACAGGGCATGACATCGCTTCTGCGATTTCTTCATAACTTAGCCCTTCCAACTCGCGTAGCGTTATGGCCGTACGCAAATCAACCGGCAAACGTTCTATCGTCTCAAAAACGGTTTTCTCAACTTCATCACGGGCTATTATCTGGTCGGGCGTTGCATATTCCTTTAACTCCGTCTCACCAGCCAGTTGCTCCGCATCGGCAATTTCAATGTCCACATCTGGCGTGCGTCTGCCCTGGGCTACCAGGTAGTTTTTCGCCGTATTGATCGCAATGCGATACAACCACGTGTAGAACGCACTTTCACCGCGAAAATTCGGCAACGCCCGATAGGCTTTTATGAAGGCCTCCTGCGCCACATCGAATACTTCACTTTGGTCATGAACATAGCGCGATATCAGCTTCATGAGCTTATGCTGATACTTAAGTACAAGAATATCAAAAGCTTTCTTGTCACCTCGTTGTACGCGTTTAACCAAGGCCTCGTCAACGCTATGTTCGCCCATTCGGGCTACCCCTTATCACTTGTGAGCAACTTCCTGCGCTCAATTCCATAGACCGTGTAAGCCAAGCATAGTTCGCTCAAACCTTTGAATTATTATATGCTGGCCACACGACTTTATCGTAGCCAACACTTTCACCTAGAATGCGATGAATCCGGCGCATATTACAAGCTCTTGATGTGTCTAGCCATATGAAAATTTTTTGCATTGCCCAATTAGCGCTGCGCGGGTAGAACTTGTTACCGCTATCTGTCGTTAGGTACAGCTCAACTAAA
>JANPPH010000378.1:0-4554 GCA_031428395.1 Gammaproteobacteria bacterium | reverse complement strand
CGACACTCGTTGTGTTGCAAAAAACCTGGGTCTAGCTCAGACGCGATTATGCTTGTGCACCTTAGCTCCTGCGGTGTGGTAAATTAACGACCTATTTCATTGCCATCAACTTGAATCCTTTCGTGACAAATATCACTACCGACGCCGCCTTACTGCAAGACTTGTTGCGCCAAGGAGCAGCAACGTTGCAACTTGATCTGGACGAAGACACCGTCGCGAAACTCATCTCGTATATCAGCCTGCTCAGTAAATGGAATAGTGTCTACAACCTCACCGCCATTCGCGACCCGGCCCACATGGTCACACGCCATCTTCTCGACAGCTTGACAGTTGTGCCGTACATTAAGGGGCCAAAAGTGCTCGATGTGGGCACGGGCGCGGGTCTACCCGGCATTCCGCTAGCCTTGGTACTGCCAAATTGTAAAGTGGTGCTACTCGATAGCAGCAGCAAAAAAACGAGATTCGTCACTCAGGCGGCGACGGAGCTGGGTTTGTCCAACGTAACAATGGAAACGGTGCGGGTGGAGAATTACCGTCCAGTGCAGGGGTTTGACACGGTTATTTCACGCGCCTTTGCCAAGATAAGCGACATGCTGACCGTGACGCACCATCTATGCCAGCCCGATGGTCAATGGCTGGCAATGAAAGGCACGTATCCCGAGCAGGAAATTCAAGCCTTGCCGCCGCAATTTTCAGCGACAGTCCATGCCGTGCGCGTGCCGGGCCTCGATGAACAGCGGCATGTAGTATGTATAGAACAAACAAATCCCACTAGGTGATTCGATGAGCAAAATTATCGCAGTAGCCAATCAAAAAGGCGGCGTGGGCAAGACCACCACCGCCATCAATATTGCAGCCTCGCTGGCCGCAACCAAGCGCCGCGTGTTGCTCGTTGACTTTGATCCGCAAGGCAATGCCACTATGGGCAGCGGAATCAATAAAAACGAGCTTCAAAGTTCCGTCTACGACGTATTGTTGGGTCGTAAAACCATGGCTGAGGTGCTGATCGAGGAAACTCCTGCCGGCTATGCGCTATTGCCTGGCAACGCCGATCTCACTGCAGCTGAGATCGAATTAATGAATGTGCCCAACCGCGAACAACAATTAAAATCCATTCTGGAACACGCATCAAATTTTCAGTACATCCTCATCGACTGCCCGCCGTCATTGAGCTTGTTAACCGTTAACGCCTTAGTCGCTGCACATTCTGTGTTGATCCCCATCCAATGCGAATACTATGCCTTGGAGGGATTGACCTCATTACTTGAAACCATTGAGCAAATTCGCAGCAACCTCAATGCAGGCCTGCGCGTAGAAGGTTTGTTGCGCACCATGTATGATCCACGCAATAACCTCGCCATTGAGGTTTCCGAACAGTTAACGACACATTTCAATGACCAAGTATTCAATACGGCCATTCCGCGCAACGTGCGCCTCGCCGAAGCACCCAGTCACGGTTTGCCGATCATAAAATACGACAAACTATCGCGTGGCGCATTGGCATACCTTGCTTTGGCGGGCGAAATGCTGTGCCGTGAGCGTGCCTCAGCCATTCGCTAAGCATCTTTTTTGGAATAGCCTAAATGTCAGCAAAAAAACGTGGTTTGGGAAGGGGGCTCGAGGCTCTTTTGAAGGGCAGTGCGCCGCCGTTGGCCAAACAGGAAGCGGGTGACGGTGAATTGCGCCAGATCCCTGTCGACCTTATTCAGCGCGGAAAATATCAGCCGCGCACCGATATGCGTGCCGAATCCTTAGAAGAGCTGGCGAATTCCATACGCGCCCAAGGCGTGGTGCAGCCCATTGTCGTGCGCCCACTGTCTCAAGCCGGTCACTTTGAAATTATCGCCGGTGAACGACGTTGGCGGGCCGCGCAGCTTGCCGGGCTACAAGAAATCCCGGCTATTGTCCGCATCGTCGCCGACTCTGCCGCCATTGCGATGGCCTTAATTGAAAATATTCAGCGCGAAAATCTCAATCCTCTGGAAGAAGCGCGGGCTTTGGATCGTCTCATTGAAGAATTTGAGATGACGCACCAACAAGCCGCCGAGGCCGTGGGCCGCTCGCGCGCCGCGGTAAGCAATTTGCTGCGTCTGCTGGATCTAACCGATGACGTCAAGCGCATGCTTGAAAACGGTGACCTTGAAATGGGTCATGCTCGCGCCCTACTCAGCCTGCCGGCCCAAACCCAGAGCGAAGCTGCACGCAAGGTAGTCGCGAAAGAGCTTTCGGTTCGCGAGACCGAGCAGCTCGTCAGCCAATTACAGCGCCCTGCGAGCGATCAGTCAGCAATTAAAAAAACCGTCGACCCGGACATTCGCCGTCTGCAGAACGAATTGGCGGACAAGCTTGGCGCATCAGTTACTATTGCCCACGGAACTAAAGGCAAGGGCAAGCTCATTATCGAGTACAATAGTCTGGATGAGCTGGAAGGGGTGCTTGCGCATATTAAGTAGCATTGCGTTTAATGTGCGGGTGTCTCATCTCTTAAAGTATGCACCTAAATTTTAGGGGTTGCCGCAACTAATGCAGGTACGGTATACTTCGGCGTCATTTTTCAGGGCGTAAAGCCTCACGCGGAGTTGCCGCAACAGCAAGAATTTCAGTCTCGCGGCGTATGTCCGAAACAGAAAATCACTGTGCAAAACTCTTATGAAAAAGGACTCGGGCGCGAACTGGATACTGATTGGTGTTGGCACCCAATTAACCTCAATGATTGCTGCGGGCTTTCTGGTGGGCTACGGTTTAGATACATGGACGGATACGCGCCCTCTATTTATGCTCATTTTTGGCTGCCTGGGGTTCGTCGGCGGCTTGATAAAGGTTTATGAATTATTAAGGGATCTTTGACTAATTCGGGGATTATTCGGGTGTAGCGAGTAAGGCTTCAACGAATTAAGCAGGGCTTCTCAAGCAGGCTTGGTTGAGTGAATCCCGAAGCGCAAGACGTAATCGCCAAGACCCGCAAGGTCGTAATGTTTCAACTTGGCGTGGCAGCGATTGCAGCGAGCGGCGCGTTTTGGATTAGTGGCGCCAATGCGGCGCAAGGCACGTTATTTGGCGTGCTTACCAGCATGATCTCAGCACTTTTATTGAGCTGGGGCGTTGTAATGGCCACCCGCCGTTCGGTAAAGAATCAAAATCGCGGCATGCTGCTTCTATATGTTGGGGCTGTACAACGATTCTTGCTGGTGCTTGCGATGTTCGGAATAGGGGTTGCAGCGCTAAAGCTGAATCCGTTGTTTATGGTGATTGGTTTTGGTTTGGCTCAGTTTGCATTTCTTTCGGTAGCGCGAAGCGAGCGGCCGAAACCGTGAATAAAATTGTTTTAGGGAGATTCTTACGTTGAGTGAAGCAGTGACAGGACAATCAGGTGGCGGCACTGTCCAGTACATTCAGCACCATTTAACCAATCTTTGTGTGGGCGATTGCGATCCCATTACCCACAAAGCGGCTGGTTTTTGGGCGTTGCACATTGACACCCTATTCTTTAGTTATGCTATTGCGGCGCTGATTATGATTGTCAGTTGGCATGTGGGTCGCAACCTTTCAGCTAACAAGCCCGGCGGGTTTCAAAATTTTGTAGAGACCATCTTGGATTTTGTCTCAGGGCAAGTGCGCGACACCTTTCCTGGCCATAACCCGTTGATCGCACCCCTTGCGCTAACCATCTTCCTTTGGGTTTGGCTAATGAATTTCATGGATTTAATTCCAGTTGACTTGCTGCCACTGGTAGCGACCTGGTTTGGCATTCCTTATTTAAAAGTGGTGCCGACCACCGATTTGAGCACCACGCTGGCTATGTCGCTGACAGTCTTTGCGCTCATTCTTTACTACAATTTCAAAGTAAAGGGGCCCATTGGTTACTTGAAGGTGTTTTTATTTCACCCCTTCGGCAAGTTCTTTGTTCCAGTGAACGTCGCCATGACTTTCATCGAAGAGTTGGCTAAGCCATTAAGCTTGGCTCTGCGTCTATTTGGCAACCTGTTTGCTGGCGAACTCGTTTTCTTGCTCATTGCTTTGATTGGCGGAACCTTAGCGGTTGGTTTTGCCGCCCTGTTCTGGCTGCCGCTGCAAATAGTGCTTGATCTAGGATGGTTGATATTCCACCTTTTAGTGATCACCCTGCAGGCCTTCATTTTCATGGTGCTGAGTATTGTTTACTTGGGCATGGCCCATGTAAAAGAAGAACACTAAACACTTTTTATTTTTGATGTTATTTAACTAAGGAGACGAGTATGACACCTGATATGATTACCCAAATTTACGCTTACACTGCCATCGGCGTTGGCGTAATTCTCGCTGCTGCGGGTCTGGGCTCGGCCATAGGCTGGGGCTTAATTTGCGCCAAAACCTTGGAAGGCATTGCACGTCAGCCTGAAATGCGTCCCGCATTGATGACCAACATGTTTATCTTCGCTGGTTTAATGGAATCTTTCCCCTTCATCATCCTGGCCTTCGCAATGTGGTTTTTGTTCGCCAATCCCTTTGTTGGCGCATTGCAGGCTGCCATTCAAACGGCAGGCGGCTAAAGACCTAGGCCTTGCAGATTTGGAT
>JANPPH010000377.1:0-3642 GCA_031428395.1 Gammaproteobacteria bacterium | reverse complement strand
CCTTCGGGGGTGAGGTTTTTTGGCCCAGTCAGCATTTCTTCAGTCATCTTGGTGTAAGAGGTGGCCAATTTTTCCAGCGCCTGCTTGTCGCCAATGGGCGCAGCGCTTAATTCTGGGTTGCTACACGCTTGCGCCAGCCCTAGCGCCAGTGTCACCCATATCAACGCTATATTCTTCATCGTCATAGTTTTGCCTAACGCTTTGTTTTTTCTGCAAGGTCGAGTATCTGCGCGATCTCCGGGTAGCCTTCTTTGCGCGCTAACATGGTGGGTGTCCATTTTTCTAAGTCCATCAGCGATGGGTTCGCACCTTTTGCTAGCAGGAGTTGAACAGCCTCGGCATTGCCGCGCACGGCCGCCCAGTGCAACGCACTACGCCCCGTATTTTCTGTCGCATTCACCGCCGCGCCATGTTCCAACAATAGCCTTACAACCTCGGTATGATTTTTCAAGGCGGCGCGGATAAGGGGTGTCCAACCATCTTTATCTTTAATGTCTACCCCGGCCCCTCGCTTGACTAGCGTCTCCACTAGCGGGGCATTGCCGATGCGTGCGGCGTGCATTAGAGCCGTCCAGCCGTAGTGATTCTGTTCATTCACGGCAGTGCCTGAGGCTAGGGCTTTTTCCACCGCCTCAGTATCCTCGTCCAAGACATTCTTCATCAAAGGCGTGTTCTTGTCGCAGGCCGCCAAGACTAGGACCATAGCTAGCAGTAGTCCAACGCGTTTCACTAGTCTGCTCCATTTGGGATTATTTGCGAAAAGAGGCTCATTTTAGCAAACCCTCAGGTGTTGCATCGAGTATTTGCTGATATATTCATCTTTTATGTGCTAGCCCTAGACAGGGGAAAAGGACATCCATGTTTCAATGCCCCCACTGCGAGCAAGCGTCCGTTTCGCTCAAAGACAAATATTTGCTGGGTATATGGTTAACCCGCCTCTGTCGCAATTGCCATGCAAGGCTATCTGCGAACCCTTTCTTTTTGGGGGTTATCGATATGATGTATGTATGGGACGTCTGTTGGTTCGGTGGGCTGTATTTTCTTGACCCAGATCCCTATTATTTTCTGTACATGGCGATTGGTTGGCTGTTTCTCGATGTCATGAACGTAGCCTTCGTGTCGTTGTCTGTGCTGGCAGAGCCTGAGGAAAGTGTTTAGTTTATATGGCGCGTATTGTAGCGATTGGCATTGCAACGCTGGATGTTGTCAACGTCGTTGATGGTTATCCTGCCGAGAATAACGAAGTGCGTGCTGTGTCACAGCGCATTGTTCGGGGCGGAAATGCAACGAATACCTTAGTGACTCTTAGTCAGCTTGGTCATCAATGCGCATGGGCTGGCGTCATCGCCGATGAACCAGACGGTCAGCGCATTCTCGAAGATCTAGCAATGCATGAAGTTGATATCTCAGCTTGCCATCTGGCACACGGTAAAGCGCCCACCTCTTACGTTACGCTTAATCAACGCAACGGGTCTCGAACAATTGTTCACTATCGCGATTTGCCCGAATATGATTTTGCCAGTTTTCAACAGATCGATTTGCGCTCGTGTGACTGGCTGCATTTTGAAGGTCGCAATGTCGCTCAAACCGAGCAAATGTTGCATTTTGCCGCTGACAATACCGTCGCGGTGCCGCGTTCGGTAGAAATTGAAAAGCCCCGTGAAGGAATCCAACAACTCTTTGAGCATGCCGATATATTACTGTTTTCGCGTAGTTATGCGGTGAGCCAGGGTTATCAAGACGCCGAGAAATTTCTAAAGAAAATGGCTCGTCAAGCACGAGACCAAGAACTGATTTGTGCCTGGGGCGAGTCTGGGGCGTATGCGCTAAGCCGCGATAAGCAAATGTTGCATAGTCCTGCCTACCCACCCGCCAAAATTGTCGATACCTTGGGTGCGGGTGATGCATTTAATGCCGGGATTATTAACGCGTTTCTTGCCGGCCAAACACTTGAGGAGGCGCTGGAGTCTGCTTGTCGCTTAGCGGGCCAGAAGTGCGGTTATATGGGGATGGATTTTTTGAAATAATATGGCGACGCAAACATGATCGTAATTTTCGACAAAAAAGGCTTTGATGCATTGTTTAGCTTGGACGGTGATACCTTCGTGGGCGCCAATTTAGCCAACATGGATCTCACCAATGGCAATTTCGTGCAAATCGATTTGCGTGGGGCGGATTTTAGCCATGCCAAGCTTACCCATGCGGATTTAAGGCTGGCGGATTTACGTGGCGCGAATTTCAGTCACGCAGATTTAACAGGCGTGGATTTTTCCGGAGCAAATATTGCCGATGCAATCTTTGACGGGGCGGAGCTAACCCTAACTAAGTTTGATAGCCGGTGAGCAGATGATGGCCGTCCTTGGCCATATATAGTAGTGCGTTTCACCCAAAAGCATTACATGAAACGGCGTCTTTTTTCGCCATACGTCGTTGCAACCCCTTGCCGCACAATCAGTGCGGCGGCGGGTTTGCGCCTAGTCTGGCAAAAAAATCCACCCGTTTCATCGCGTAACCCTTTTAGTGAAACGCACTACAAGCGCTGTTTCTAGGTGCCTCGACGCGCCATCAGTTCATGAATAATGGGGGTCAAAATGATTTCCATAGCCATCCCCATCTTACCGCCTGGCGTGACGATGGTGTTGGGGCGCGACATCCACGAACCATCTAGCATTTGCAGATAGTAAGGAAAGTTGTGTTCTTTCGGATGACGGAAACGAATGATGATGAAGCTTTCATCCGGTGTTGGAATATCGCGAGCGATGAAGGGGTTTGACGTGTCAACAATGGGCACGCGTTGGAAATTGATATGGGTGCGTGAAAACTGCGGGGTGATGTATTTCACATAATCCGGCATACGACGCAAAATGGTATCGGTAACAGCTTCTGCCGAATAACCACGCATCGCCGTGTCGCGATGAATTTTTTGAATCCACTCCAGATTAACAATGGGCACAACGCCGATCAAGAGATCAACAAATTGCGCGACATCGACATTTTCATCGGGGTCTACGACGCCGCCATGCAGTCCTTCATAAAACAACAAATCCGAATTAGGCTCCATGGGACTCCATGGGGTGAAGGTGCCGGGTTCTTGTTTGTACGGCGCTGCTTCTTGCTCGTCATGTAAATAAAGGCGCGTTTGGCCGGTTCCGGTCGCGCCATAGGCTTTGAACAGATCCGCTAATTCTTTAAAGTGGTTGGCTTCTGGCCCGAAGTGGCTAATGGTCTTGCCTAGCTTGCGTGCGGTTTCGACAGTCTCTTTCATTTCTTTGCGGTTATAGCGATGAAAGCTATCGCCTTCGACGATCGCAGCGGCCAGCTCGGCGCGCCGAAAAATATCGCCAAAGGCGTGTTTTACGGTGGTAGTGCCAGCACCGGACGAACCAGTAACGGCAATAACCGGGTGTTTCTTAGACATATAACCTCTCCTCGCTCTAATGTTAAATACATTTAATGGTCGTAGTGTTGAAATCGTTCATGCTTAGGCCCTCGTTTGCGAGCCTTAACGCCGAAGCCTCGTTTAGGTTATTTATTCTTTTGTAGGCGATTAGGTGGCGAGCAAACCCGTAATTATAACTGAATTTCCCCTGGGATAAGCAAGGGCTGTCAAGTTAAACCCAGATTTTCCATTAGCACTCTACT
>JANPPH010000376.1:0-11699 GCA_031428395.1 Gammaproteobacteria bacterium | reverse complement strand
CTATCGCTAAAGCAGGCGCCAACGTGCCAATGTCTTCATCCTCAATTAACACGCCTCGCTCGTGCGTCAGGACGATCACGTCCATGGCTTCATGCAATATTCGCTGTCCAGCAGTCTGACCTAAGGGCAACAGTTTTATTGCAGCAGCGACTTGGTTTTCCGTCCACGCCCATAAATAGCCCAACACGGTGTCTCGCTCCGTGACGCCTTGCGTCGCTGCCACACAAGCAAAGAGCGTCGCGAAAGACGTGATGTCGGCATTCAACCAGGCACGTGCCCGCTCGTACTGTTGACTAACGAGCAAAGACGCCAAGGCGCGACCTAAATGTTGGTCTTGCTGCTGCAATTCAGCGGCTTCGCGGTTGGCGTACAAGAAGTAGGTCCAGTGACGCACTTCGTCCTCATTGTCGGCCTTCCACGCACGATAAAGCCGGATTAAAACCGGCACATCGAGCCGCACCATTGAGGTTTCTAACAGCCCCACAATCCACGCGCAGGCAGTTTTTTCGTCGCGCACCCAACCTGCACTCACCGCGTGCTCCAAGCCTTGTGAATAGGCGTAGGCGCCGATCGGCAAAGCGGGGCTGGTGATGTGCAATAAACGCAACAACGCAAAAGGCTCAGTCATGGTGATGATGCGCTGGCGCTGCGTAAGCGCCCGGTTCAGGCTCGAAAGGTAGATGCCCGTGCACAACCTGCAAACCCAACTGCGTTACCATGTCATCCAACACGTGGTCGTGAAAATAACGCACCCACGCTAAACAAATTTGAACCGGTATGTGACGATTACCCAAATGATAACAAGCACGCGCCAGAAGATGCGGATGATCGGCATGCGCAGTGGACACTGCTTCTGCCGCAGCGCGCACCTCAAAAATTCGACCCTGGTCGCTACGCAAACAATCGCCACTCGATAAACGCGCACCCCGCGGTAGCATAATGGCAACTTCCTCGCCGTCTTCCAGCGCAGTCAAAAAACGACTTTTTTGTCGAAGTTGGTAAGGCAGAACAAGCAAAGCATCGGCTTGTACCTGCTCCACAAGACGTTCGGTGATACGCTGCATTGCGAGTCCTGTGATGTTCGGGGCTAGAAGGCTTTGTAGGGTCGCATTCGAACAACCTGTGCGAATAAATTTGCACCTACTTCCCAAGCCCGATGGCCTACTATTCAAACCTTAAACCCAGATTTTCCATTAGCGCTCTACTACGGCCGCACAACGCACTGAATCTGCGCGAGAAAAGAAGAAAAACAGTCTGTCACCGTAGAGTGACTACGCCTCCGACTGTTTTTCTTCTTTTCTCGCCCATCTTCAGCACCTTGCGCACCCTCGCTACGAGCCTAATGGAAAATCTGGGTTAAAATAAAAAATAACGCTGCGCCAGTGGTAACACCGACATCGGTTCGCACGTTAACAGCATACCGTCGGCGCGCACTTCATAGGTCTGCGGGTCGACTTCCATATGCGGCTGATAATCGTTATGTATTAAGTCTGCCTTGCGTATGGCGCGGGTGTTCCACACGGCCACAATCTGTTTGTGCAAACCCAAACGTTCACCAATACCGGCGATTGCCGCAGCCTGCGAGACAAAGCTTAAACACGTTGCGGCGCGGGCTAGCCCATAGGCGCCAAACATTAAGCGATAGTGCACGGGTTGTGGCGTAGGAATCGATGCATTGGGATCGCCCATTGGCGCGGCGACGATCGCCCCGCCTTTGATAATCAAGGCAGGCTTGGCGCCGAAAAAAGCTGGCTTCCACAGTACGATATCCGCAAGCTTACCCTGCTCTATGGAACCTACTTCGTGACTGATGCCGTGCGTTATCGCGGGGTTTATTGCATATTTCGCAATATAACGCTTAGCGCGGAAGTTGTCGTGCAACGCTGTGTCTTGCGGCAATGGACCACGCTGCACTTTCATCTTGTGTGCGGTTTGCCAGGTGCGCGTAATCACCTCGCCAACGCGACCCATAGCCTGAGAATCAGACGAAATCATACTGAATGCGCCCAGGTCATGTAAAATGTCTTCCGCAGCGATGGTCTCGCGGCGAATGCGCGATTCAGCGAAGGCCACATCTTCAGGTATCGCGGAATCAAGATGGTGACACACCATGAGCATATCCAGATGTTCGTCGATGGTGTTTATGGTGTAGGGGCGCGTGGGATTGGTGGATGAAGGCAACACATTGGGCTCACCACAGGCTTTGATAATGTCCGGCGCGTGACCGCCCCCTGCGCCTTCGGTATGATAGGTATGAATAGTGCGGCCTTTAAATGCGGCCAGGGTATCTTCAACGAAGCCCGATTCGTTTAGCGTATCGGTATGAATGGCCACTTGCACGTCATAACGCTCGGCCACGCTCAGACAATTGTCGATAGCAGCGGGTGTCGTACCCCAATCTTCGTGCAGCTTTAATCCAATGACTCCAGCTTCAATTTGTTCCTCTAGCGGCAGGGCTAAACTTGCATTGCCTTTGCCCAGCAAACCTATATTCATCGGCATCGAATCCAGCGCTTGATACATGCGTTCGATATGCCAAGGCCCGGGAGTGCAGGTGGTGGCACTGGTACCCGCGGCAGGGCCCGTGCCACCCCCAATCATGGTGGTGGTGCCCGACATTAACGCTTCTTCAATTTGCTGCGGGCAAATAAAATGTATGTGGGTATCAATGGCGCCAGGTGTGGCAATAAGGCCTTCGCCCGCAATAACCTCGGTGCCTGCGCCAATCACGATATTGACGCCCGGCTGTACATCGGGATTGCCTGCCTTGCCAAGCATAACAATGCGACCATTTTTTATGCCGATATCAGCTTTAACGATGCCCCAATGATCAAGAATTAACGCATTAGTGATGACTGTATCCACGACCTGCGTGCAGGAGCGCTGACTTTGGCCCATGCCATCGCGTATAACTTTTCCGCCGCCAAATTTCACTTCCTCGCCGTAGATCGTGTGGTCGGCTTCCACTTGTATCCATAACGCCGTATCGCCGAGTCGCACTCGATCACCAACGGTAGGACCATACATATTGGCATAGGCTGAGCGATCAATAGATCTCATTGCCCACCCTCCAATGGCCCCATCACCTTGCCATTAAATCCAAACACCTGACGATCACCCGCATACTCGACCAACTCCACGGTACGCTGTTGGCCCGGTTCAAAACGAACGGCCGTGCCCGCAGGAATATTCAAGCGAAACCCATACGCTGCGGCACGATCAAAGGTCAGCGCGGAATTGGTCTCGTAGAAGTGATAATGCGAACCAACTTGAATGGGTCGGTCGCCACTGTTGGCGACGGCCAGGCGACACGTCATGCGCCCTGCGTTGATCTCAATCTCGCCCGCAGCAGTGATGATTTCACCCGGTATCATGACATGTCCTTATGGGATGGGATGATGTACGGTAACGAGTTTCGTTCCATCTGGGAAGGTCGCTTCGACTTGCACTTCGCCGATCATTTCTGGCACGCCTTCCATAACATCGTCGCGCACCAGCAAGGTCGCGCCGTAATCCATCAACTCCGCGACATTCCGTCCGTCGCGCGCGCCTTCCAATATTGCCAGAGAAATAAACGCAACCGCCTCGGGATAATTCAACTTCACACCCCGCGCTTTGCGTCGCTCGGCAAGCAAACCCGCAGTAAAGAGCAACAACTTATCTTTTTCGCGTGGCAATAATTCCATCGCGTCTCTCCCTTATTAGGTATGCCAGATACGCGGCACATGAGTCTCGCAATTAAGCACCCTGGGACGCAACACCTGCCACGCTTGAGTAAATAATAAGCGCGCCTGCTCGGCATGATGGCCTAAATAGCGACACAACAATGTATTCTTCATCTGCGTCACGGCAAACAGTGCGTTATTGGCATGATCTGACTGAGCTATTTGCCGCAATTGCTGCACCGCTTCCGGCACGTTACTGGCACACACCATTGTCCCCAACACACTATATCCCTGCATGCCGAACGATGCTGTCAATAGCGGATCATGATCCGACAGCACGGTTCTCTCGAACCACTGCGGCAAGCCGTTGCGCCAAATTTCAAAGCCGCCGTGGTAATGTCCATTCGCAAATAGCTCTGCGGCAGCCGGTCGCCCAAAACAGGTGATATCCCAACCAAGAAAACGGGCGCCCTCCCCCAAAATGACTTTGGTTAGGCTTTTTGCCCGAGCCGCGTCAAAGACAATAGTTTCCTGCGGCAGCCATTCGAGAATAGCGTTATCCGCAAGCTGCAATGTTTGCCTAAGCTGAGCGGTCGGGCCATTGCTACGATAAAACTTGTTCGCCGCAGGCGTCGTCAGCAACACCTGCGCGCGATCCTCGACGCTTACCTCAATCGTTAAATTATCACCGCCGGCAATGCCGCCGGGAGGGTGCAATAAATAGACGTGACAAACGCCATTCGGCTCAGGATAGAAGGGCTTTTGCACTTGGAGAGGGCCACAATGATTGCGTTGCACCAACACCGTTCGATTCTGCTGTACAGCAAAACGCAGTCGCAAAGAAGCTTGCCAACCACTTGATGGCTTGAATTCAACATGCGCGGCATTGTCCAACAAAAGATCACCCCCTCGCGGACAGGGGCAAAATATATGCCACGCGCAATTTATTGATTTATATAGAGATATCGAGGGTAAAAGCGAGGATACGCACTATTATGGTGCCATAACGCACTATTATGGTGCTAATTTACATCGGCGATAACTTGGAAGACGCAATCTTATGGGAAACGATTTTTACTTGCTCGCTGGGCGGCGGCTCTTGCTCCAGGACAAGGGTCTCCGTGGCAAGGCCGTTACTGTAGGTGACGTGCAGCATATAGATAAAGCGCTTGCCGTGAAAGGTGGTATTCACCCGTTCATCGCCAACTTGAATACGCTCAAGCTTACCTAGTTTTTCATTGACCTCTTGCAGTCGCGCCAACCACACTTCGCGCGGCATCAAATCAAAAAAGTGCTTATCGTAGTAGCTCAACGCTTTATCGAAATCGGCGTTTTTGATCGCAGCAGTAAAGCCGCTTAGGGCTGCTGCTGCCACTTCGGGACTGCGGTCTCGCTCACATGCCGAGATTAAGAACAACAACGCAAACACTGCGGCAAAACGAGATGTGAAATTTTTCAACACGAATAGGGTAGGCAATTTTTTTATTGAGTGGATGAGCAATTGCAAATCATAGCAAATATACCATCCACAAATGAACTGTGAATTATGTTTTTAATCGCCTACAAGTATGCGCCGGTATGATTTTTAGACAACTATTTGAATCGACTTCATCGTCCTATACCTACTTGCTCGCCTGCCAAGACAGCAAGCAAGCCATGCTGATCGACCCAGTACTCGAAACGGTTGACCGCGATCTTCACACCTTGAGCGAGTTAGGCCTAACCTTGAGCTACACCGTAGAGACGCATATTCATGCCGATCATTTAACCGGCGCGCGCAAACTCAAGCATCTCACTGGCTGCAAGATGGCCGGCCCGGCACAAGACCGCATTCCTTGTCGCGATATTGGCTTGGAAGAAGGTAAACCTTTAGTCCTCGGCGGCATCACATTGCAACCCATCTTTTCGCCAGGCCATACCGACGCGCATCACGCTTATATCGTCGAAGACGCGACACATCAAATGCTATTTAGCGGTGACGCATTATTAATTGACGGCTGCGGCCGTACGGATTTTCAATCCGGCAGCGCCGAAGCGCTCTACAACTCCGTACACCAAAAGTTTTTTATACTTCCCGGTGACACGCTCGTTTATCCAGCACACGATTATAAAGGACGGCGCGTTACAACAATTGAGCAGGAAAGGGTGTCAAATGCGCGCCTAGGCAAGGACAAGCCAATGAATGATTTTATCGCGCTGATGGCAAGCTTGAAATTGCCCCACCCACAACGCATGGAGTTTGCAGTGCCAGGAAATCAGCGATGTGGCGAGTGCCCAGAGGAAACACCAATAGAATTTAAGAAGCGTTGCAGTTTAGATCCGCAAGGCTAAGTTAACCGTTAAAATAGCCCGTGGCCCGCGTAAAGCGCGTCGACTTCCTTTTTGAAGCGCTCCAATATAGCGTTGCGGCGCAGCTTTAATGTTGGCGTCATCAATCCGTTTTCGACGGTCCATTTTTCGTCGAATATAGCGATGCGCCGCACTTGGGCATAACCAGGGAAATGGCGCAGCTGAGTGGCAATCCGCTCAAGCGCGACTTTGCTAATGTCACCGCTAATGTTGTGATCGGAACTTAACACCACCAGCGCAGCAAGATACGGCTTTTGCTCGCCGACCACGACAATTTGCTCAAATAACGGATCGGCAGCGATGGCAAGCTCCATGTCCACAGGCGATACTTTTTCGCCGTTGGCCAGTACGATGATTTCTTTAAGTCGCCCCGTGATATAAATATGTCCGTTCTCGACGCGCGCCTGATCGCCGGTGCGCAGCCAACCTCCAGCATCAATAGTGGCTCGAGTTGCTTCTTCGGCCTGCCAATAGCCCAACATCACGCCAGGGCTTTTCACGAGCAACTCGCTGTTTTCTGCGATACGAATCTCGACATCTTTTAGCGGCGGCCCGACGCTGGCTGGATCATTATCGTCAACGCGGTTGACGGTCATTACAGGGCTTGCTTCGGTCATGCCGTAACCCTGTATGAGTGGCAAGCCTAAGCCGACGAATAATTTTCCCACGGGGGCCGACAACGGCGCACCACCGCACACGGCAATGCGAATACGACCTCCTAATTTCTCCATTAGTTTTTTTGCAACAAGCGTGTTGAGCAGCGGCCATAGCAGTAGCCGTGGCGTCCACCTCGCTCTGCCTTGACGGTATTCAAAGTGAGCCCAACCCACCTCAATAGCCAAACCAAATAATTGCCGAGCGACTGCATTGCCGCCTTGCAATTGCGTTTGAACTTTGTTGCAAATTCGTTCGAAAATACGCGGCACTGAAATTATGATCGTGGGCTTTATAGTAATTAAATCTTCACCCAAATCAGCAATGGACCTTGCATGCGCCACTGTAGCGCCCGCCATCATTGGCAAATAGTGACCAACGGTTCGTTCGAGCATATGCGAGAGTGGGAGAAACGAGAGAAATACATCAGTGGTAAAAATCTGTTTAGCCGCATCGATGCAACTGGATGCGTTCCATAGAATGTTTCGGTGGCTAAGCATTACGCCTTTGGGTCTACCCGTGGTGCCCGAGGTGTAAACGATGGTAGCCAACGCTTCACCATCGTCGATATCTACTCGCATGTCGCCGTCCGTATTCGGCAACCACGAATCCACATGCTGCACCCGTCCATCATCGACGGCGTCTTTCAGGGTGCGCATACAGATAATTTTTTGCAGCTGACGCAAGTTATCGCGCACTGAGGACAAACAGCGCCAGTGCTCGTCGCCGTCAATGAAAAGCAGTTTTACTTGGGAGTGATCGAGAATGTACGCAGTACTTTCGGCACGATCGTGGGTGTATAGCGGCACGACGACAAGACCCAAACCCAAAGCGGCTTGCTCAAATGCTACCCATTCGCAGCAATTGCGCAACATAATGGCGACACGCTCGCCACGCTGCAAGCCCTCACCCAATAAGGCGGCTTGCCAACGCACTACGCGGCGCGCCATTTCAAGCCAAGTGACAGACTTCCATTGCTTCGCCTCAGCGTCGAACTGGCGATACGCCACAGCGTCGGGTGAGCGCCTCACACGTTCGAGAAATAAGCCCGGAAGGGTCTTTGCCTGTGCGGGTGAAATTAGGTCGATCACCTAAGCCCTCGCAAAAAGTTCAGATGTCGTTATTAGGATTTAAATCGGCCCAGCCAGCGTCCATGGCGAAACGCGCGCCGTAGCGTACTTCCAACTCTTTCAGTCGGCGCTTGAAGTGCTCAACAGCCTGTCCTTGGATGTAATGCATGGGTCCGCCGCGGAACGGCGCAAAGCCTGTACCAAAGACAATTCCAGCATCCAAGAAATCTGCATTTTCCACTACACCTTCGCGCAAACAAGCGACTGCTTCGTTGAGCATTCTTAATATCAAACGATCTTGTAAATCGGCAGGGGCAGAATAATTTTTGTCTACCTGAGGCGCAATCCGCTCATCACCTTTATAGGCATAAAAGCCCTGGCCAGTTTTTTTACCAAGACGCCCCGCCTTAACAAGTTCTTGCAAACGCTCTGGGACAGTCGAACCAAAATTCTTCGCCAAAATGTCTGCAACAGATAAGCAAATATCCAAACCAACCGTATCCGCCAAATCTATGGGGCCCATTGGCATACCGAAATCCAGCGCAGCCTTGTCGATCACGGGCGCTGGAACACCTTCCGATTCCAGCAAAACGGCTTCAATCAAATAGGGCATGAGCACACGATTGACTAAAAATCCTGGGGTGCTGGCAACCGGCAATGGCAGCCGATCAATATAGCGAGCAAATGCAGCGGCTTGTTTGCATACCTCTGGATTCGTCACCTCGCCTTTGACGATTTCTACGAGTTGCATCTTGCTCACAGGATTAAAAAAGTGCAGCCCAACCAAGCGTTCTGGACGTGCTAAGGCTTTATTCAAAATGTCGAGGGGAATACTAGAGGTGTTCGTCGCCAACAATGCATCGGGGCGAATTTTTGGCTCAATATCACGGTAGAGCGCTTGCTTGGCATCAATGTCCTCAAAAATCGCTTCAATAATGACATCGGCGCGACCAAGCCCCATGCCATCTTTATCCGGCATCAAGCGATCCATCGCGGCTTGCACAAGACGTGGGTGCTTCAACGTTTTCTTATACAGATCGTGCGCGCGTTTCATCACTCGTGCCAGCGTTTCATGCTTGCGGTCTTGCAATGTCACCTGCAGCCCACGCTGCGCGCACCAGGCGGCAATATCACCACCCATCACACCGCCGCCGATAACATGCACATGTTTAGGGACAAAAGAGCCATTTTTGCCTAAGGACTTGAGATGTTCCTGCAACTTAAACACGCGAATCAGGCTTTGCGCGGTGTCGCCCATCACCAATTGTGCAACGGACGCGGCTTCTTCCTTCTGCATAATTTCGGCGTCATCACCATACTTTTCCCACACATCAATCATCGCATAAGGAGCGGGATAGTGATCGGGGCGTGCATGCTTACGTACTTGACGGCGAAACATCGTAGCTAAAACGGGGCGTACTAATTTGTGATTCGTCCAAGCGCGCCAACCGGCTAGGCGAAATGGCGTGGGCGGGTGCTTGATCATCGTCGTGGCCGCATAATGCAATTGGCGCTTCGGCACGGCGTGATCGATCAATCCGATTTTTTTGGCGGCTCTGGCGTTCAGCGCTTTACCGCTCAACATTAGATCCATTGCCGCCAAAGCGCCAACAAGGCGGGTAGCGCGGACGGTCCCGCCAAATCCTGGATGAATTCCTAGACGCACTTCCGGCAAACCAATTTTTGTCGAGGCATCATCATCGGCAATGCGATAACGGCAGGCCAAAGCGAGTTCCAATCCGCCGCCCAAGCAAAAACCGTGAATTACCGCAATGGTCGGGCAAGGCAACGACTCTAAACGATCCAGCACGTTTTGCGCGTGACGCACCAAGCGTAGACCATCTGCGCTACTTGAAAGCGTGGTGAATTCGTTAACATCCGCCCCTGCGATAAAGCCATTCTTTTTTCCAGAAGCGATAATGACACCGCGCGGCCTTTGCGCCTGAAAGTCGCCAAGTATAGCGTCGAGCTCATCGAGCACAGGGCGAGACAACACGTTGGCGCTGGAGTCTGCTTTATCGATATAGAGCCAAACAATGCCATCAGCATTCTTTTCAATGCGCCAATGTTGGTATGTTTTAATCTGAGCTTCCGTCATGCTATGACCTCCGCATCTCGTTCAACCAACATCGCGCCACCTTGGCCCCCGCCTATGCAAAGGCTCGCCATGCCAAGGCGTGCGTGATTGCGTTTAAGCACCTGTAATAAATGCAATACGATACGCGCGCCGCTTGCGCCGACCGGATGACCCAGACTAATGCCACCACCATCAACATTTAATTTGGCCAGATTAATTTCACCCAACGCGCCGCTAAGACCTAATTCATCACGACAATACTGAGGATCTTTCCAAGCAGCCAAGCAAGCCAGCACTTGCGTTGCAAAAGCCTCGTTAATTTCCCAATAGTCGATGTCATCGAGACTAAAACCGTGGCGCGCCAAAATCGGCGCCATCGCATGCGCAGGCCCAAGTCCCATTTGCGCCGGCTCAACCCCTGCCCATTGACTGTCTACGATACGCCCTAACACGGGTAGCTGATATTTTTTTACCGCCACTTCACTCGCCAAAATCAGGAGCGCGGCGCCATCTGTTACTTGCGCACTATTGCCTGCTGTGACGCTACCAAAAGGCTTGTCGAACACCGGTTTCAATTTCGCCAATTTCGCCATCTCAGTGTCGCGACGTAGACCATCATCGCCTGCATAATGGTGGCCTCGGCTATCATAAACCACCTCTACCTCTTGCATTGCCCCAGCATCTTGGGCTTGCGCAAGTCTACGATGGCTCTCCATAGCGTATGCATCCATCTGCTCACGTGAGATACCAAAACGATAGGCAAGATTTTCAGCCGTTTGTCCCATTGTGAGACCCACGACAGGATCAGTGAGTCCACGCAGCAAACCAATGACGGGCTTAAGATGCGCAGGACGCAATCGCGATAAGACTCTCAGCCGATCCGTTGTAGTGCGAGCACCACTCCATGCGCCCAACCAACCCACCATATCCGTGTTGAGCAAGACAGGCGCATGACTCATCGACTCTACGCCGCCCGCAAGCACCAACTCGGCACGACCTGTGGCGATATCTTGCGCTGCACAATCCAACGCTTGCATCCCTGAAGCACAATTGCGTTGCACCGTCCACGCAGGCACAGACTTTCCGCAACCCAAGCGCAACGCAATGATACGCGCGATATTCGCCTCATCTGGGCCAGGCATCACGCAACCCATAATGACTTCATCAAAAGCCGATGGCGGGAACGGTTGACGGAACAACAGCGCGCGTCCCGCCGCCACTGCAAGATCGGCTGCGGTAAATGGGCCAGGCACTCCCTTTACCTTCAAAAACGGGGTGCGACTTCCATCCACGACATAGACAGGGCGTGCGAAATGCGTGTTACGGGTATGCGTTATATTCGACATCCGAATCACTCCTTCGCCAGTAGTCTGGTGCGAAATCATCGACTTTGATTACGTTTCTGCGTGCCTCGTTAGCTGCCTCAATGAGGCGCACGTCTTCTTCACGAATGATGCCCTCCTTGACCGCTGCCGCGAGTGCCACGCTACCTTGCGCGGATCGCATTAATCCGCCACGAATTGCTGCTTTAACGCGGCTTTCTATTTCCTCCGCGGCAACGATTATTTCTAATGCGCTATCAATGCGCCCCATTTGCTCAGAGTCGTTTTTCGTCAGATAAATGCCTGCAGTCAAGCGATCGCGAGCAATAGAGGGGCCGAGCAATAATTCCGCAACTTGTTGCGTTAAACTATCGCTCGGTGGCCGATATGACCGACCCAGAGGAAATATCCAATGACGCAACATCGAACTTACCATTCCATTGGGGAAATTCTCAAAAAATTCCTCGAAACTTGTTTGGATTTTAAATAACGCGTCTTCACAGGCCCACTTCATCAGAGGAATATCCGCTTCAGGAGTTCCCTGCGACTGGAAGTGCTTAAT
>JANPPH010000375.1:0-5086 GCA_031428395.1 Gammaproteobacteria bacterium | reverse complement strand
CGTTTCGGTATTTGCGCGTCTTGTTACGGGCGTGATTTGGCTCGCGGACATCG
Organism: Gammaproteobacteria bacterium; assembly: GCA_031428395.1. GTDB lineage: Bacteria > Pseudomonadota > Gammaproteobacteria > JAADHS01 > JAADHS01 > JANPPH01. The sequence continues at coordinate 5,033 of JANPPH010000375.1, read as the reverse complement.
AGTTAACATCGGCGAAGCGGTAGGTGTGATAGCGGCACAGTCCATTGGTGAGCCAGGCACGCAGCTCACCATGCGCACGTTCCATATCGGCGGTGCGGCTTCGCGAGCCGCGGCAACTAATAATATTCAGCTCAAATCTAGAGGAAAAGTACGTTTGCACAACGTCAAGCTTGTGCAGAACTCCTCTGGTAACTATGTCGCCGTATCGCGTTCGGGCGAATTAACCTTACTGGATGATTTTGGTCGTGAACGTGAACGGTACAAAATCCCCTACGGCGCTGTTATTACCATCAACGACGGGGATGATGTGGAAGCAGGCCAAGAAGTTGCTACTTGGGATCCGCATACTCACCCTGTCGTCACAGAAGTAGCTGGACTGGTAAAGTACAGCGATTTCTTGGAAGGCTTAACAGTTCAGCGTCATACGGACGATGTTACTGGCCTTACGAGTTTAGTAGTTACTGACCCGAAGCATCGCGCTGGCGCTGCTAAAGACTTGCGGCCTATGGTTAAGCTCGTAGATGAGGACGAGAAAGATCTGTGTATCGCTGGCACTGATATCCCTGCGGTCTATTACCTCCCAGCTGGTGCTATTGTTAATCTAGATGATGGCGCGCAAGCGAAGGTTGGTGACGTTATTGCGCGTATTCCGCAAGAAACGTCGAAGACGCGCGATATCACCGGTGGTTTACCGCGCGTTGCGGATTTATTTGAAGCGCGGAAGCCCAAAGACCCTGCACTACTGGCCGAGGTTAGCGGTACCATTAGTTTTGGAAAGGAAACTAAAGGCAAGCGGCGTCTGATCATTACCGGCAAAGAGGGCGAGCAGTATGAGGAGCTAATTCCAAAGTGGCGCCACATCACTGTATTTGAAGGTGAGCATGTCGAGCGCGGTGAAACTGTGGTCGATGGTGCGCCGGCCCCGCATGATATTTTGCGCCTATTGGGTGTAAGTAATCTAGCTTCTTATATCGTGAATGAGGTTCAGGATGTTTATCGTTTGCAAGGTGTGAAGATTAACGATAAGCATATTGAAGTTATCGTCAGGCAGATGCTTCGGAAGATGGAGATTATCAATGCCGGAGATACGAAGTTCTTGAAGGGTGAGCAAATTGAGTGGCCGCGCCTCGTTGAGGAAAATGAGCGAGTTGTTAGCGAGGGTAAGATCCCTGCTACATTCGATCGGGTGCTGCTTGGTATTACTAAAGCGTCTTTGGCCACAGAGTCGTTCATCTCTGCGGCATCGTTCCAGGAAACCACCCGCGTTCTTACTGAGGCTGCCGTTAGTGGTAAAAAAGATGAGCTCAGAGGTCTAAAGGAAAATGTCATTGTCGGGCGTCTTGTGCCCGCTGGGACAGGCCTGGCATATCACGCAGAGCGTCGCCGTAAGCGCGCTCTACAGTCCGGTGGGTCGACAGCGTCTAAGGAGCTAAGCGGGAGTGAGGCAGAAGCTGCCTTTAGTCAGGCTCTGAATGTATCCGAGCTTTGATGGTTCTGTGTGACCTCTTTTTTTGAGGCGAAATTAGTCAATGAAATAGGTGAATTGCTGCGGCAGCCTTGCCGCAGCAATCAGTGCCGAATTGTAAAGTATCCAATTTGTGGGCTTATGTGGAATAACTCTTGACATGGCATCGACTACTGCCTAGAATTCCGCGTCTTTGCAGACTATTATTATTCTTAGGTTGTCGCATGCTCTCCGAGCGCTTGACCTCTTAGTTCTGCTAATCTGATTTTTTCCTGCTGGCACTTCTAGTGATTCTAGTGTCAGCGTTTTATCTTGGCGGGAGCAAAGTTAATGGCAACAGTTAACCAATTAGTGCGCAAGCCGCGAGTTAGGCAAAAGACCAAAAGTAGCGTTCCCGCGCTGAATGGATGCCCGCAAAAGCGAGGTGTTTGTACTAGGGTTTACACAACGACGCCGAAAAAGCCTAATTCAGCCTTGCGAAAAGTGGCGCGTGTGCGCCTTACTAACGGCATGGAAGTGACAACGTATATCGGCGGCGAAGGTCATAATCTTCAAGAGCATTCGGTTGTGCTTATTCGCGGCGGTCGCGTAAAAGACTTGCCAGGTGTTCGCTACCACACGGTGCGCGGTAGTTTAGACGCTTCCGGTGTGAGCGCGCGGCGCCAAGGTCGATCGAAGTACGGTGCGAAACGTCCTAAAGGATGAGTTAGCTTGTTGGGTTCTGGGTTTAACACACAAATCGTAAGACTAGGTTAATTGCAATGCCAAGACGCAGAGTCGTAGCAAAACGAACTATCCTCCCCGATCCGAAATTTTCGAATGGGAAGGTGGCTAAGTTTATCAATGTGGTCATGAAAGAAGGCAAGAAGTCTGTCGCCGAGCGCATCGTATACGGTGCGTTGGATGAAGTAGCCAAAAAAGGCAAAGGCGAGGCGCTGGAGGTATTTATTCAGGCCATGGACAATGTCAGCCCGCTGGTCGAAGTGAAGTCGCGCCGCGTTGGTGGTGCAACTTATCAGGTGCCCGTAGAAGTGCGGCCGGAGCGACGTATGGCATTGGCTATGCGTTGGTTAGTTGATGCGGCCCGGGGCCGTGGTGAGAAGTCATTTGGATTGCGCTTAGCAGCAGAGATAGTCGACGCTTATGAAAAGCGCGGCGCAGCTGTGCGTAAGCGAGAAGATGTTCACCGCATGGCAGAGGCTAATAGGGCTTTTGCGCACTATCGTTGGTAATAGGTTAGTTTTAGAAGAGGTTCAGCTAGTGGCACGTAAGACACCCATCGATCGTTACCGAAATATCGGCATCATGGCGCATATTGACGCCGGTAAGACGACCACGACCGAGCGCGTCCTGTTCTATACCGGTGTCTCCCACAAAATTGGCGAAGTGCACGAGGGTGCCGCGACAATGGATTGGATGGAACAGGAGCAGGAGCGAGGTATTACGATTACTGCCGCAGCTACGACCTGTTTTTGGAAGGGAATGGAGAAGCAATACCCCGAGCATCGTATCAACATTATTGATACGCCCGGGCACGTTGACTTCACCATTGAAGTAGAGCGGTCACTGCGTGTATTAGACGGCGCGTGTGCTCTATTCTGCGCCGTCGGCGGCGTTGAGCCCCAGTCTGAAACGGTGTGGCGGCAAGCAAACAAATACCACGTACCCAGATTGGCCTTTGTTAATAAAATGGACCGAGCGGGTGCCAACTTTTTGCGAGTGGTTGAGCAAATCAAAAAACGGCTGGGTGCAACCCCCGTTCCTATTCAACTTCCTATCGGTGCTGAGGAGCATTTCAAAGGCGTAGTCGATCTCGTTCGCATGAAAGCAATTTTCTGGGACGAAGAGAATATGGGGATGACCTTTAAAGAGGCCGAAATACCCGAAGATATGCGTGAGTCGTGCGATGAGTGGCGCGAAAAAATGATCGAGGCTGCCGCGGAAGCTAATGAAGACTTGATGAATAAGTATCTAGAGGGTGTTGAACTAACTACAGATGAGATTAAACAGGGTTTACGAGCTCGTACACTAGCGGTAGCAATTGTGCCGGTACTATGTGGATCCGCCTTTAAAAACAAGGGCGTTCAGGCTATGTTGGATGCTGTGGTTGATTACATGCCTTCCCCTCCCGACGTACCAGCAATTAGAGGCACGTTGGATGATGCGGCTGGGACGCCAGCCGAACGCCATGCTACTGACGATGAGCCATTTGCAGCGCTCGCGTTTAAAATAGCAACAGATCCGTTTGTTGGTACGTTAACATTTTTTCGGGTGTATTCGGGTATTCTTAATTCAGGGGACACTGTCTATAATCCCATTAAGGATCGGAAGGAGCGTGTAGGACGTATTGTTCAGATGCATGCCAACACGCGGGAAGAAATTAGAGAAGTCTTTGCAGGTGATATAGCGGCAGCGGTAGGGCTGAAAGATGTTAGTACAGGCGATACGCTGTGCGACCTAAACAATATTATTACATTAGAGCGCATGGAATTTCCCGAACCGGTAATTTCTGTTGCGGTTGAGCCGAAGACGAAACCTGATCAAGAGAAAATGGGTATTGCGTTAGGCAAGTTGGCTCAGGAAGACCCATCTTTTCGCGTTCACACGGACGAGGAAAGTGGGCAGACTATTATTTCTGGCATGGGCGAGCTGCATTTGGAAATAATCGTCGACCGAATGCGGCGGGAGTTTAAGGTAGAGGCGAACGTCGGTGCGCCGCAGGTTGCCTACCGTGAGACTATTCGCAAGTCGGTCGAATCAGAGGGTAAGTTTGTCCGGCAGTCCGGTGGTCGTGGTCAGTATGGCCACGTTTGGCTGCGCCTTGAACCGCAGAAGCCTGGTGTTGGCTATGAGTTTGTTAATGGCATTGTAGGCGGTGTAGTTCCCCGGGAATATATACCGGCCGTTGACAAGGGCATCCAGGAGCAATTAAAAAATGGCGTCATTGCAGGTTATCCAGTTGTCGATGTGAAGGTAACCATCTTCGACGGTTCTTACCATGATGTTGACTCGAATGAAATGGCGTTTAAAATCGCGGGTTCGATGGGTTTCAAAGAGGGCGCACGGAAGGCGAGTCCTGTGTTGCTCGAGCCCATTATGAAAGTGGAGGTTGTAACTCCCGAAGATTATATGGGTGATGTGGTTGGCGACTTAAATCGCCGTCGTGGCATGATTCAAGGCATGGAAGATTCACCTACGGGTAAAGTTATCGACGCTGAGGTGCCGCTAGCTGAAATGTTCGGATATGCGACTGATCTGCGTTCTGCTACTCAGGGTAGAGCAACATATTCCATGGAATTTTGTAAGTATAGTGAGACACCCGCGAACATTGCCGAGGCCGTCATAAAAAAAGCAAGTTAAATTAAAGTTTGTAAAGTGCGTATAGCAAAGCTATTAAATACATTTTTTGAATTGAGGTAAGCGAACGTGTCCAAGGGAAAATTTGAGCGTACGAAGCCGCACCTGAATGTGGGGACGATAGGTCACGTTGACCACGGTAAGACGACGTTGACGGCGGCGTTGACGAAGGTGATGGCGGAGAAGTTTGGTGGAGAGGTGAAGGCGTACG
>JANPPH010000374.1:0-3595 GCA_031428395.1 Gammaproteobacteria bacterium | reverse complement strand
GGCTCACCGTCTTCGCGCGGTTGAAGAAATTATAAACAAAGAACGCTCCTAAGCGGATAGTTTTATCAGGCGTACTAGCGATACTTTTTGATACACTCGCGGCGCGGATGCCCTGGGTAACGCAGTCCACGCGGCGTCAGCGAACTGTTAAACATTTCCGTAAGGTGCGGGCAAGCAATATGGACGAAGACGCTACAAAAACCGACAAGAAGGAAGGCTCCTTGGAATCGTTGGACATCCACGAAATTCTTAAGTATCTCCCACACCGCTATCCCTTTCTTCTCATTGATCGGGTGTTACATTGCGAGCCGGGCAAATCACTTATAGGGTTAAAAAATGTGTCCTACAATGAGCCTTTTTTTCAAGGCCATTTCCCACATCGACCGGTAATGCCAGGTGTATTAATATTGGAAGCCTTAGCGCAGGCGACGGGAATTTTGGCATTCAAGACCACGCAATCGAAGCCGACACAACGATCACTGTATTATTTTGTCGGCGTCGATAATGCCCGCTTTAAGCAGCCAGTGGAGCCCGGTGACCAGTTGATACTTGAAGTAGAGGTGCTTCGTACCGTGCGTGGGGTATGGAAGTTTAACGCCCAAGCGAAAGTCGAAGGCAAGGTTGTGGCGTCGGGTGAGCTCATGTGCGCGGAACGGGATGTGGCACCTTGATTCATCCGCAAGCGATAGTCGATGCAAATGCCCGCATTGCGCCCGGCGTGGCAGTGGGTGCCTTCTCGATCATCGGTGCCGAGGTCGAAATTAGTGAGGGCTGCTGGATTGGGCCGCATGTAGTGATTAATGGGCCCACACGTATCGGCAAAGACAATAAAATTTTTCAGTTTGCCTCAATTGGTGAAATGCCCCAGGACAAAAAATATGGCGGCGAGTCAACAAAATTAGAAATTGGCGACCGTAATGTCATTCGCGAATTTTGCACCCTTAATCGCGGTACGGTACAAGGTGGCGGCATAACGTCTATCGGCCACGACAATTGGGTCATGGCGTACGTACATATTGCGCACGATTGCATTGTCGGCAATAACACTATTTTCGCTAACAATTCATCACTGGCGGGGCATGTTCGCGTCGAAGATTTTTCCATTCTTGGCGGCTTTACCTTGGTTCATCAATTCTGCTCCCTCGGTGCTCACTGTTTCACCGCGATGAGCAGCGTAATATCAAAGGATGTGCCGCCTTTTATGATGGTTTCGGGCCATATGGCGCAACCTCACGGTCTCAATACAGAGGGATTGAAACGTCGTGGCGTGAGTGCGGACGTGCTACGCGATCTGCGTCAAGCCTATAAAATTCTCTACCGCTCAAACTTAGCCTTTAATAAGGCAATGGAGCAACTTGCTGAGCTCGCTGTGCAGTGCCCCGAAGTAGAAACGCTACTCGTTTTTCTGAAATCTAGCCAACGTGGGATTGTGCGCTAAGGTGGGCATTGATCCATGAGAATTGGCTTGATCGCAGGCGAAGTTTCAGGGGATATGCTAGGTGCTGGGCTAATTGCTGCGCTAAAAAAGCATCTGCCGAATGCGCAGTTTGAAGGCATTGCTGGTCAAGCGATGGTAGAGCAGGGATGCAAAGCCATTTACCCCGCCGAAAGACTGGCCGTGATGGGTTTGACCGAAGTGTTGCGCCGTTACCGTGAGCTGCGTGGTATTCGCGAGCACATTATTGAGCATTTCAAATCAAATCCGCCCGATGTTTTCATTGGCATTGACGCCCCCGATTTCAACTTAGATGTGGAGCTAGCCCTCAAGCAAGCTGGCATTCCAACGATCCATTACGTTAGTCCTTCCGTCTGGGCGTGGCGCCAGTATCGAATCCATAAGATAGCCAAAGCCGTGACCAGGATGTTGACGCTGTTTCCCTTCGAAGCCGATTTTTACCGCCAACATCAGGTGCCAGTTACTTTTGTCGGCCATCCTCTAGCCGATATGATTCCACTCGTCACTGATCGACGCGCTGCGCGCCTGCAACTTGGTTTGCCATTGGATGCACCGATTATTGCCATTTTACCCGGCAGTCGTTCGAGTGAAGTGAGTCGGCTGGCGAAACCATTTTTGGACACTGCACTTTGGTGCTTAGAGCGGCGCAAGAATATTCATTTTGTCGCGCCCTTGGCGACAGCGCAAACCCGTCAGCTATTTGATTCTTATTTACAAGACCTGGCGCCTATGCCGCTCACCGTGCTGAACGGGCAAGCGCGCGAGGCGGTGGCAGCAGCGGATGTAGTGTTAGTCGCCTCAGGCACGGCGACACTAGAAGCCTTGTTAATTAATCGACCCATGGTTGTTGCATACCGAGTTAGCTGGCTAACTTACTGGTGGGCGAAAAGCTTGTTGAAAATTAATACCTACGCGTTGCCCAATCTTTTAGCGGGCAAACAGCTTGTGGCCGAACACATCCAACACAATCTCGCCCCAGACCAGCTTGGCCCCGCCTTACTGCGTTTCTTCGATGAGCCGCAATTGGCGCTAGAACTGTCTTCAGTCTTTCAAGATATCCATCACCAGCTACGCCAAGGCGCAAGCGAGCGAGCTGCCGAAGCGGTATTGTCGGTGCTCAACAAACATAAAAACTAGTATGTAGTTCCTTTGCCCCGACTGGCCAATGGCGCATAGCCAATCAGTGCCTACATGCGCGGCGAATCCTTGCAGTAAATCCCGTATTCAGCAGCCAACAAATTGAATCGGCGCGACAAAATGAAAATGGTTAACAAACCGGCAATTCTACGGTAGCATAACTACAAAGCATCACTTGTCACCCTATTAAACCCAGATTTTCCATTAGCACTCTACTGCGGCCGCACAACGCACTGAATCTGCGCGAGAAAAGATGAAAAACAGTCTGTCACCGTAGCGAGACAACGCCTCCGACTGTTTTTCATCTTTTCTCGCCCCTCTTCAGCACCTTGCGCACCCTCGCTACGAGGCCAATGGAAAATCTGGGTTAAACCCAGTCAACTAGTTTGCCAAAAAGCTATAAGTTAGCTCATGGCTTGCCTATTAAAATTCATGTTTAGAAAGGATTACCGTGGCTGATATCTCTCCTCTAGTCGATGCACAGCAACGTTTCATCTCTGCCGCACAGTTTCGCGCGACCGGTAGTGAGTTTCTATCGTTAGAACAGGCGTGTGGACGAGTGTTATTTTGCGATATCACGGCGCCAATGGACCTGCCTCCTTACCCCCGCGTTATAGTGGAAGGCTTCTTAGTGAATGCGCACGATACTCAAGGCGCGTCTGAAGCCTCGCCCCTGAGTTTTGAAATCGTCGGCGAGGTTAAGCCTGGGGATGAGAGTTGTCCGCCGATAGCAAAAGGCACAGCGCTGCGCGTTGCTACCGGCAGCATTGCATCAGAAGGCCCTCTTGCCGTAGTGCGTAGGTGGGAGGCGACGCCGCAGGGTAATGCATTGAGTATTACGCGGTCTTTTCCACCGCGATTTTTTATTGAAGAGCAGGGTGTAGATCTTAAGCATGGCACGGTGGTGGCACAGGCTGGCGGTTTGCTTGGGGCGTGGCAATTGGGTCTATTAGCGAGTTTGGGGTTGGCTCAGGTACGCGTGGCACACAAGCCTAGCGTGGC
>JANPPH010000373.1:0-5926 GCA_031428395.1 Gammaproteobacteria bacterium | reverse complement strand
GTTTAACCTGTAAGGACGCGAGCCATGAGTGCAAGGCAAAATAGGCGAGCCAGAAAATAGCGAGAATAATGAGGTCTAGTATCATGGGCTTAAACCAAAGTGCGCCGCCACTGAATGAAGAATTTCCTTGGACATTACGCGAAAGCTTTAAGGCGCGCTATGTGCGTTTGAAGGTAACGCCCGCAGGAAAAGTAGAAGTGATAGTGCCGTGTGGTTTTGATCGCACTCTACTGCCCACTATCCTACAGCAAAAACGTAGCTGGATCTTGCGCGCTTTGCAACGTGTCGAAGCCTGCATGCCTACGCCAGCCCCTGTGTTGCCTGTAGTGATTCAGTTGCTCGCCATTGACGAGCAATGGCCGGTCCAGTACCTAACATCGCAACAGTCGCAGCGGGTTAGCTGCCGAATCAACGCCGATCACTTGCTGATAGTCGGTGGGTCGCTGCTACAAAGTGGGTGCAAAGAAGTCCTTAGACTATGGGGTCAGCATAAAGCCAAGCTGCATCTGCCTGCCATGTTGCGTCAAGTCAGCGCTGAAATTGGCCTGGCCTTTGATAGGGCCACGGTGCGTAGCCAAAAGACATTATGGGGAAGTTGTACCTCCAGGAAAAATATCAGTCTTAACTATAAATTGCTATTTTTGCCGCCACGTATGGTTCGCTATGTGCTAATCCACGAATTATGCCATACCGTGCACCTCAATCATTCGCCGAGGTTCTGGCGCTTGGTCGAAACGCATGAGCCGGATTATCGCGCTATTGAGCGTGAGTTGCGCGAGGCTTGGCGCTTTGTGCCAGCTTGGGCGGAGAAACATTAATTCTTAGGAAATGTTCAATCTAAAGCGGCGCCTCATTGATGCGGCAAGAACAATCTTCACCTGGCCGCATCAATGATTCCGTAGTCGTTTTTAGTTGCAAACGAGATCCTATTTAACTTCGATAGTGATCTTGTCTGACATAATAGCCGGCTGATGCGGTATATGCGCATGATCGGCAAATAACAACTGCAAGGTATGCTTGCCGGGTGCGAGCGTCAGTGCGGTTTCAGTTTGCCCGCCGCCAAAATGCATGTGTTGCGCATCTTTGGCAATTGGCTGATCCAGTGCGCCAGCGTCGGCATCAATCAATAAGTGGTGATGGCCGGTGTTTTCTTTCTCCACTCCAGCCGGTGCCACGCCCATCGCTCTCAACCCGAATTGCACAGTGAATGGACTGGTTACTACCTCGCCGTTTTTGGGCGAGATGACATAGGCCTTAGCGCCTTGGGCAGACATTGTCACAGCACCTGCGGTAGCTGAAGCAGTGAGAACCAAAATTGTGGATAGACAAACCAAGTTCTTAATCATGAGACGAACTACTCCTTGTTATGTTATGCCGGTGAATTTTCAATGGTGATTTAACCCAGATTTTCCATATCAGCCCTCTCGCGGCCGCACAAGCCGCTGAATCTGCGCGAGAAAAATTGAAAAACAGCCTGTCACCGTAGAGTGACTACGCCTCCGGCTATTTTTCAATTTTTCCCGCACCTCTTCAACACCTTGCACGCCCTCGCTACGAGCGCTAATAGAAAATCTGGGCTTAACGGCAGGTTTGGATGAGTGCGCGCTATCTGTCGCGCCACGCCCGCATTATAAACACAAATTCATGCTGTGTGACTTAGGGGAAAGCACTTAGAGTGCAGGGAAGAAGGTGCAGAACCGCAATCGGCCGCAGATGTGCTTCTGTGGGCGGTTGAGTTTTTTAGCGAACAGCGATTTCCGGGCCGCCTTGCGCGATCGGTGCGGTGATTTTAGGAGAAACTGGCTTCATGAAGGATTGCAATAATGCTTTATTGCCCAAGCGTTGCTGATAAATTACGGTGTAAGCCATGACGCGCTGCACATAATCCCGGGTTTCCTCATACGGGATGGTTTCCACCCAAATATCCGCAGCCATTGGTTGCGGGGGTAACCATTTAATTACTTTGTTGCGCCCCGCATTGTAAGCGGCGGTCGCTAAGATCGTGTTATTACCAAGTTGATCGCGCATGGTGCGCAGATAGGCCGCGCCAAGCTTAATGTTAATGTCCTCATCGAGTATGTGATTGGCACCTTGAAGCGAGGCGTTAATCAGGCGGGCAACCTGTTTGCCAGTGTCGGGCATCAGCTGCATCAAGCCGAGCGCACCCACAGGCGAGCGAGCATCTGCAACAAAAGCGCTTTCTTGGCGAACGACGCCGTAGACCCACTCAGGCTCCAATGCTTGGACTTTCGCTTCGGCGGTGATGGCTTCGCGATAAGCGAGCGGGAAACGCAACGCAACATCGTCCATGTAATTTCCGCGAAAAGCAGCATTGATCGCTTGTGAATGCCAGCCCCAGTTGGAAGCGAGCTTGGCTGTTTGTAATAATTGTTTTGGTGACAACTGGGGTCTCAGGAATTCCCATTCGCGTCGCGCATCAATTAAACGGCCGAAGAAAAATAACTCCTGCGCACGTCGCATGCCCGGTATATCAGCCGTCGCTTGTAGCTCTTTCGGCGTAAATGCCAGGGGGCGATTTTGCATGGCGTAGGGCTGCTGCAGTTTATCCGCTGCAAGAAAGCCATAATAATCACGCACGCTAGCGGCTTTGGTGTAAGCGGCTTTCGCCTCGCGATGAAATCCCATTTCTTCCATGGTACGTGCGCGCCAATACTGCCAGCGTGGCGATTGTTGCTCTTCAATGCTCAACCAATCCAACCAAAGCAATACCGACGGCCAATCTTGTTCGCGCAGGGCTACGCGTATACGCCACTCTCGCGTTTTTGCATCTTCCTCTTGTGGTTCAATGGCGGCCAACCATGTTTGCGCTTCCTGGCGATAATCGACGGCATGCGCTAAACCTAAGGCGCGCCTGATAGCTATTTGCTGTTCACGGCTAAAGCGATAACGCTCGTGAATCACTTCCCACACGGCTGCGCCTTTATCAGGATTTTGGCGGCTAATGGTTAACATTGCTTGGCTAAGAATTTCAGCGCCGAAAGGGTGAGTTGTGAAGTGGCTGTAGGTCGAGGCTAAAATGGATAGCGGATTTTTGTAGGCCTCGACCCATGTATTCAGCCACGCGTGTTGATCGGCGGGCAAGTAATTAGCGATTTGCCGTGCAAGTTCGATGTTCCCCGTTTTCATCGCCAAAGCAATTCGTTGCCAAGCCAACTTATCCGTCAAGCTACCGCTGCTACGCCACAGGCTAAAAATAACATCGCACGCAGTAGGCTGCGCGCGTCCTACGAGCCATAGACCTTCAACGTCTTGCAGCGCCTGTTCGCGCTTGCCAATATTGATTAACGCGGTGCGATACTGGCACTGGGAACGCGCATCGGGGTTGGTTTGATAAAAATTCACAAGCTCTTGCCATTGCTGTTGCTTGGCTAGTTCGTCGAGCCAGTCACTGCGGACTCGTGCGGCGAGCGGAAATTGGCCAAAAGTGCTGAGAAATTGCATGACCTCGGCGCCATTCGCCATGGGTAAGCGCTCCCGCATTTCACGATGTGCAAGATAGGGGTAGAGCGGATAGTCGCGCAGTTTTTCCGCTAAGACGCGAAACGCGGTTTTGTCACTTAGCTCCCACGCATGTTCGGCAGCAACAAAATCTTTGCGCTGTTGATCGAGCGAATCATCACCCATCGCAATTGGCGCAGTAAAAGCGAGTCCGCAAGTAGCAAACATCAACCCATAGCGCGCTAGCTTAATAAAATCTAACATAGGTGAAATAACGTCTCTGGGGGCGGCCGTAGGCAAAAATCCTTACGGGTTATCGGCAGGCAGCGGAATGAATAAACCCAGATTTTCCATTAGCCTCTACTGCGGCTGCACAACGCACTGAATCTGCGCGAGAAAAGAAGAAAAACAGTCTGTCACCGTAGAGTGACTACGCCTCCGTCTGTTTTTCTTCTTTTCTCGCGCAGATTCAGTACCTTGCGCACCCTCGCTACGAGCCTAATGGAAAATCTGGGTTAAAGCGAAACCGTTTATTAATAGAGGGCTCGGTGTGGCAAAAATTGATGAACTTTTGGCTGTTATGGCGCAACTGCGTGATCCCGTTTCCGGTTGTCCGTGGGATCTTGCGCAAACCACACAAACGATTGTCCCACATACCTTAGAGGAAGCCTACGAAGTTGCCGATGCCATTGAACGTAATAATGTTTCAGACCTGCGTGACGAATTAGGCGATTTGTTGTTTCAGGTGGTGTTCTATGCGCAAATCGCCAAAGAAGCCGGGCAGTTTGATTTCAACGATGTTGTTGAGAGTATCGTCCAAAAGCTTACGCGTCGTCATCCGCATGTATTTGGCTCGGATCAAATAAGCTCTGCCCAGGCGCAGACCCTAGCCTGGGAAACGCATAAAGCGCAAGAGCGTCATGCCAAGGCCCAGACAGAAAATCGCCTACCTAGCGCCTTAGACGACATCAATGTCGCATTGCCCGCCTTAGCGCGTGCCGCAAAAATACAGCGGCGGGCAGCGAGGGTCAATTTCGATTGGCCGAGTATCGAGCCGGTGGCGGACAAAGTACAGGAAGAGCTAGAGGAAGTCCGTCACGAAATTCGCCATAACGGCGGATTCGAACGGATGCAGCACGAAATCGGCGATTTATTGTTCGCGTGCGTCAATCTCGCGCGTCACGCCGACATCGACCCTGAAAGCGCATTGCGCCAGGCAAACAATCGCTTTGAGTTACGTTTGCGCAAAATGGAGGCCAACTGCTCTGCGCGTGGTGTAACGTTCGAAAAAGCGACATTGGAGCAGATGGAGGAGATGTGGCAGGCGGTTAAGCGGGAATTATCGTAATGCCAAAACAGGAAACGCAAAACTGGGTTCGCCTTGTCTATGGCTTAAACCCAGATTTTCCATTAGCACTCTACTGCGGCCGCACAACGCACTGAATCTGCGCGAGAAAAGATTAAGATCAGTCTGTCACCCTATAGTGACTACGCCTCCGTCTGTTTTTCTTCTTTTCTCGCCCCTTTTCAGCACCTTGCGCACCCTCGCTACGAGGCTAATGGAAAATCTGGGTTTAACTCGCTAATAAGCCTAATGGAGCGAAGCCGGGGGACTCGCCACGCCGATTTTCGGAATAAAAGGTGCTCATGAAAATCTTAAGATAAAATCACCAACAACAAATATACGTTTTTTTCTCACGCTAGTCCGCAATAACCCGCTTGTCCTTCTAGAGCAATTCCTTTATACATTAGGCCGATTTAGGTTTAATTAATACAAGCGTCATAAATGCCGACATAGAGCAATAGATCTCCCTGCAAAGCAAAAACGTCGCGGAGAAAAAAGGGTCATTGCTTAACGGACACAACAGCAACCCTAGAATGGGCGGTCGATCCGCGCCAGTTTTAGGCATAACCCAGTGAGGAAAAATGGCCGTCAAAGGGGGTTTTGTGAAAGATAAACAAACAGTGTTTGTGGTGGATGATGATGCCGCAGTGCGAGATTCGCTCAGTTGGCTGATTAAATCCGTGGGCTTGAACGTAGAAACCTTCGGCTCGGCGCAAGAGTTCCTTAATGCCTGCACGCCCAATCGCGCCGGTTGTTTGGTACTCGATGTGCGCATGCCCGGAATGAGTGGTCTTGATCTGCAGGAAAAACTCGCTGGCCAGCGCATCTTTTTGCCGGTGATTATTATCACAGGTCACGGCGATGTTCCGATGGCCGTACGCACAGTAAAGAGCGGCGCGTTCGACTTCATCGAAAAACCGTTCAATGATCAAGTGCTGCTCGACCGTATTCAGCAAGCGCTTGAAAAGGATGCGGAACAACGAATACATCAAGCCGAGCATGATGAAATCTCACGGCGAATTGGCAAATTGACGCCGCGCGAAAAAGAAGTGATGGATATGGTGGTGGGTGGTAATCCGAATAAGATTATCGCCTCGGAATTAGGTATAAGTTGCCGCACCG
>JANPPH010000372.1:0-2480 GCA_031428395.1 Gammaproteobacteria bacterium | reverse complement strand
CGGCCGCACCGAGAGCCACGTCATGCTGGTCGACCTGCGTTGAATAAGTATCAAACTGATTCCCCACGTTGCCAGCAATGTTTCGAGCGGCCGCCCATAAAGATGTCGGATTATGCTTCGCTCCAACGCTATGCCGATGGCCGCGGTAACGATAAAAGCAATCGGCAGTGCCGCGAGAAGATACCAGTCGATTAAGTCTGGGAAGTAATTGCGAAAGAGAGTCTGAACAACATACGTGGAGTAGGCGCCTAGCATTAACAACTCGCCGTGCGCCATATTGATAACGCCCATCAGGCCGAAGGTAATCGCAAGACCTAAGGCGGCGAGCAATAAAATACTGCCTAGGCTCAAGCCGTAGAACAAATTGCCGACTTGGCTGATGAAAAATTGTTTTCGCTCGATGACCGCGATAGCCTGTTGCGCCGCCAGGCGCACATCGGCGTTTTGCTCAATAAAACTGCCAGCGACATTCTTTTTCAGCAAATCCTTCAGATCAGCGACAAACTCGATACTGCCTGATGCTTTCATGATCCCAACAGCCGCCATACGACGCGCTTGGTCATTGCTCGCCAGATTCACCTTAGCCAGCGCAAGCATGAGCGCCTCTTTGACCTCACTATCCCTTTCTTTAGCTAATGCTTTAGTCATGGCAGTAATAGCATCTTCACGCGGACGCTTGATTAAATCGCGAGCGGCGGCCAAACGCAGCGATTTGTCGGGCGAGACTAATTGCGATTGCGCGATAACCGACGCGATCAGCCGCCGTACTTTGTTATTAATGGAAGGCGAATGCAGGTTTAGTGTTGCGGCAGCAGTCGTTTTCCCTGTTAACGTATTGGTGGCCGAATCATTGGCGATAATCCATGCCTCACCACGCTCATCAATGCGCAATGTACCTTCCTGTAAGGCTGACAGAACTTGCGCGGCGGCAGAATGATCGGAAGTCGCTATGGCGAGAATCGCGTTTTGTAACGTATCACGCGACTCAGAACCCAGGTCACTGAGTTGTTGTGCAATAGTCGATTGCGGGGTTTGCGCTTGCGCGACACTCAGCATTAGACACGCAGAAAAAGCTAGCAGTAGTAATTTGATGCTTCGGAGACACATACAGAAAGCTCCATCCTTGAACCCGATTTTCCATTAGCCCTCTACTGCGGCCGCACAAAGCGCTGAATCTGCGCGAGAAAAACTGAAAAACAGCCTGTCACCGTAGAGTGACTACGCCTCCAGCTATTTCTCAATTTTTCTCGCACTTCTTCAACACCTTGCACGCCCTCGCCACGAGCGCTCATGGAAAATCTGGGTTGAACCGAAACCAGGAAGCAAAAAGCCCTCCACCTAAGCGGAGGGCAATATTTCCATCGAGAATTATTTTTGTTGATACTTCGCGGTTACGCAGTTTCCACAGACCCACGGGAAAGTCCAATCCGCTACTTTCTTCGCACTGTCTGGAATGAAAGGGCTCCAGGCTTGGGCGCGGACTGGGCCTTTGGTTTTCCACACGATGTCGAACTGCCCATCGGCACGAATTTCGCCGATGACCACCGGCTTGTGCAAATGATGATTCTTGGCGTCCATCGCTATTTCAAAACCCGAAGGCGCCTTAAAGGTTTGCGTGCCTATCGCTTGGCGCACTGCATCCACTTGTGTAGTCCCTGCCTGCGCTACGGCTTGCGCCCACATATTGATACCGATGTAAGTGGCTTCCATCGGGTCATTGGTGACGCGCTTATCGCCGCCGGGCAATTTGTTTTTCTTAACATAATCTTTCCATTTTTTGATAAACACCTTGTTTTCAGGCGTATCCATCGACATGAAATAATTCCATGCGGCCAGATGGCCAACTAAAGGCTTGGCGTCAATGCCACGCAATTCTTCTTCACCGACTGAGAAGGCGATTACCGGAACGTCTTCCGCTTTCAGTCCTTGATTGGCCAATTCTTTATAGAAGGGCACGTTGGAGTCACCATTGATCGTCGAGATCACAGCCGTTTGTTTAGCGGCGGCGAATTTTTTAATATC
Source organism: Gammaproteobacteria bacterium (assembly GCA_031428395.1). Lineage (GTDB taxonomy): Bacteria > Pseudomonadota > Gammaproteobacteria > JAADHS01 > JAADHS01 > JANPPH01. The sequence continues at coordinate 458 of JANPPH010000372.1, read as the reverse complement.
GGCAACGATGGTCTGGTAATCGCCATGACCGAATGGCGTATAGGTCTCCATGACGTCGGCTTCAGCGATTCCCTTTGACTTCAAAAATGCCCGCAGAATTTTATTCGTTGTGCGGGGATAGACGTAGTCGGTGCCCAACAAGACAAAACGCTTCGCGCCACCGCCATCGCTGCTCATGAGGTATTCCACCGCTGGAATAGCTTGCTGATTTGGCGCAGCGCCGGTGTAGAAGACGTTATACGACGATTCTTCACCTTCGTATTGCACTGGATAGAAAAGGAGGCCGTTCAATTCTTCGAAAACGGGTAACACCGTTTTGCGCGACACCGATGTCCAGCAACCAAAGACTGCTGCAACTTTTTGTTTTTGCAACAACTCACGCGCTTTCTCCGCAAACAGCGGCCAGTCCGATGCAGGATCAACCACAACGGCCTCAAGCTTCCGACCTAGCACGCCGC
>JANPPH010000371.1:0-6377 GCA_031428395.1 Gammaproteobacteria bacterium | reverse complement strand
TCCATGGCCGCTGGGTCATAAGCTGTCACGGTCGCACCAGCATTCAGCAGGTCCTTGATTACCTCGAGGCTTGTTGCTTCACGCATGTCGTTAGTGTTAGCTTTGAAAGCTAAACCCCAAAGGGCGAAATGTTTACCCGATAGATTAGTGCCAAAGTGAGCCTTGATCTTTGCCCCAAGCACATGCTTTTGCTCTTCGTTAACAATTTTGACGGCTTTCAGAACTTTGAGTTCGATATTCGCATCAACCGCAGCAGTATTGATAAGCGCCTCTACATCTTTCGGGAAACAGGAGCCGCCGTAACCTGCGCCGGCATACAAAAAGTCATACCCAATGCGTGAATCGGAACCAATCCCCTTTCGCACCTGCTCAATATCAGCGCCCAATTTTTCGGCCAAGTTTGCGACCTCATTCATAAAACTGATTTTCGTCGCCAGCATCGCGTTAGCGGCATACTTTGTCAGTTCAGCCGAGCGTATATCCATGGCAATGACGCGTTCATGTTGCCGGTTAAATGGCGCATAGAGGGCGCGAAGCAATTCAGTGGTGCGGGGATTGTCCGTGCCGATCACGATGCGATCAGGCTTCATGAAATCCTCAATTGCGGCGCCTTCCTTCAAAAATTCAGGGTTGGAGACGACATCGAATTCAAATTCCTTGCCGCGTGCTTTGAGCGTGTCCTTAATCATACTGCGCACGCGGTCTGCGGTGCCGACAGGAACCGTCGACTTGTTGATGACTACGCGGTAATCGCTAATATGCTCGCCAATGCTTTTTGCCACGGCTAGCACATAGCGCAAATCAGCAGAGCCATCTTCATCTGGGGGCGTGCCCACGGCGATGAATTGAAAGAGCCCATGATCGACGGCTTCTTTGATGTCGGTGGTAAACCGCAGGCGTCCGGCATTGGTGTTAGCGTGAACCATGTCTTCCAAGCCAGGTTCAAAAATCGGAATCTGGCCGCTATTGAGCATATTGATCTTATTGTGGTCGATATCGACGCACAGAACGTCGTTGCCCACGTCCGCTAAACACGTGCCGGTGACTAAGCCGACATATCCAGAGCCGAAAACCGTGACTTTCATGCGTTTATTCCTGTTTTTATTTGTAGCGAAAAAATATTGATTGCACTGAAGTGTCCGAACTTAGTCGTCCACTTGCACTTGATGAAGCAGCTCTACGCCGCCGTCTTCCGCTTCCGTATCCAGCCGCACGGTAAAACCCCACAGCCGCGCCAAGTGCTTCATCATTTCGTTAACGTCGTCACCGAGGGGTCTGCGGTTATGCTGATAATAACGTAAGGTCAGCGACCTATCGCCACGTCGGTTGACATTATACACTTGAATGTTCGGTTCACGGTTACCTAGATTGTATTGGTCGGCCAATTTTTGGCGTACCAGCTTGTAGCCTTCTTCGTCGTGAATCGCCGAGATTTCCAGCTCGCTTTCAATGTCGTCATCGACAATGGAAAACAATTTTAGGTCACGGATAATTTTCGGCGAAAGATATTGAGCGATAAAGCTTTCATCTTTGAAATTGCGCATGGCAAAATCCAGTGATGCGACCCAATCGGTATTGACCAACTCAGGGAACCACTTCCGATCCTCCTCCGTTGGACTCTCGCAAATGCGTCGAATATCGCACATCATGGCAAAACCCAGAGCATAAGGGTTGATGCCGGAATAGTTGGGGTTGTTGAAGGGGGGTTGATACACGACGTTGGTGTGTGATTGCAGAAACTCGATCATGAAACCGTCGGTGAGCAGGCCTTCATCGTAAAGCGTGTTTAAAATCGTGTAATGCCAGAAAGTGGCCCAGCCCTCGTTCATGACTTGCGTCTGGCGCTGTGGATAAAAGTATTGCGCAATCTTGCGTGTGATACGCACGATCTCGCGTTGCCACGGTTCCAGCAAGGGCGCATTTTTTTCGATAAAATAAAGTAGATTTTCTTGCGGCTCGCTGGGGAAGCGTTGCTCCTTCCCCGCCTCAGCCGTTTTCCCGGACAGTGGAACCGTCTTGCGCCATAAATCGTTGACTTGAAACTGGAGATACTCTTCCCGTTCCTTTTGTTTCGCACGCTCTCTTAGTAACGAAAGACGGTTGGGTCTTTTATAACGGTCTACACCATAATTCATCAAGGCATGACAAGAATCCAAAATCATCTCGACTTCTTCATCGCCATAACGTTGTTCGCATTCGGCAATATAGTTGCGCGCAAACAATAGATAATCAATGATGGCGTCGGCGTTAGTCCAGCTTTTGAATAAGTAATTGTTTTTGAAAAAAGAATTGTGACCATAGGCGGCATGGGCAATGACCAATGCCTGCATCATCATCGTGTTTTCTTCCATGAGATAGGCGATGCAGGGGTTGGAATTGATGACGATTTCATACGCGAGACCCATGCGGCCACGGCGATAATTTTTTTCAGTGGCTAGGAAATGCTTACCGAAAGACCAATGGTGATAACCCACTGGCATGCCTACTGACGAGTAAGCATCCATCATCTGTTCGCTGCCGATGACTTCTATTTGGTTGGGATAGGTATCCAGTTTATAATTCGCTGCAACACGGGCAATCTCTGTGTCGTAACGCTTGATGAGATCAAATGTCCATTCGGATGATTCAGAAATAGGTTGCTTACTCATGCTAGCCTTTTCTTAAACAATTCACGGAACACGGGATAGATGTCGGCGACACCATCAATGTGTTGCATCGCAAAGTTGGGATGGGTGTTTTTTACCTTAATATATTCGTGCCACAAGTTCTGATGCACATCCGAGTTGATTTCGATGTAAGCAAAATATTGTACGAGCGGTACAATTGAATTGATCAAAAGATCACGGCAAACGGGTGAATCGTCATTCCAATTGTCGCCGTCAGACGCTTGCGCTGCGTAAATATTCCAATCCTCGCTGGGGTAGCGATCGGCTATGACTTGGTGCATTAATTCCAAGGCGCTTGAAACAACCGTTCCGCCCGTTTCACGCGAATAAAAAAAGTCTTGCTCATCCACTTCCAGCGCGATGGTGTGGTGGCGGATGAACACCACATTGATTCGCTCATACGTACGTTTCAAAAAGAGATACAGCAGCATGAAAAAACGTTTAGCGACGTCCTTCTTTGCTTGGTCCATTGACCCAGACACATCCATCAAGCAAAACATTACCGCTTGAGTGGTCGGTTTGGGTAGCACGATGCGATTGTTGTAGCGTAAATCAATCGGATCAATAAAAGGCACGCGGCGAACGCGTTTTCTTAAGTCCTCAATTTGTTCGCGTAAGGCAATAATGCGTGGGTCGCTTTCGGGATAGAGCAAAAGCAGTCGGTCTAATTCTTTCTCCGCTTCTTGCACTTCGCCGTTGCGAGGCTTCCTTAGGGCAATGCGTCTGCTTAGCGCCCCTTTGAGGGATCGAATGATGTTGATATTGGACGGTTGGCCGTTCTGCGTGTAGCCCGCTCGCACTCTCTTTTTTTCTTGAATAGAGGCAAGTTTGGTTTTTACTAGGTCGGGGAGTTCGAGACCCTCAAAGAAGAACTCAAGAAATTCTTCTTGTGATAGTTCAAAGACAAAATCATCTTCACCGTCGCCTTTATTGCTGGCTTTGTCGCCGCCCGCGCCACCCTGGCCCTGCGGCCTTGCGACATGGTCTCCGGTGACGAAATCGGTATTGCCTGGATGAACGTTTTCGCGACGGCCACCAGGGCCGTGGCTAAATACAGGTTCCGAGATGTCTTTTGACGGAATGCTAATGCTTTCGCCTTGATCGATATCGGTGATACCGCGGCGCGCTATGGCATCGGAGACGGCTTTGCGTATCTGCTTCTTAAAGCGGCGCAGAAAGCGCTGCCGATTGACAGCGCTTTTGTTCTTGCCGTTGAGTCGTCGATCTATAACCTGAGTGGTCACGCTCTGACTCCAAATTCAGTGGGGGTTAGGATGCCTTGCGCACACGCAAGTACCATTCACATAACAATCTAACTTGCTTGTGAGTGTAACCTTTCTCCACCATCCGATTGAGGAAGTCTTCGTGTTTCTTCTGTTCGTCGCCAGAAGATTTGGTGTTGAAAGAAATCACTGGCAGCAAATCTTCCGTGTTGGAGAACATTTTCTTCTCAATGACGGTGCGTAATTTTTCGTAACTGGTCCAAGTCGGATTCTTGCCTTGGTTGCCGGCGCGTGCCCTTAGCACGAAGTTTACGATCTCATTTCGGAAGTCTTTGGGATTGCTAATGCCCGCTGGTTTTTCAATCTTCTCGAGTTCACCGTTAAGCGAGCCGCGATCGAAAATTTCACCGGTGTCGGGATCGCGGTATTCCTGGTCTTGTATCCAGTAGTCGGCGTAAGTGACATAGCGATCAAAGATATTTTGGCCGTATTCCGAATAGGATTCTAAATACGCCGTTTGAATTTCTTTGCCAATAAATTCAACATAACGCGGCGTCAAATAGCCCTTCATAAAAGATAAATATTTTTCTTCAACTTCAGGCGGATATTGTTCTTGCGCAATTTGTTGTTCTAAGACATAGAGCAGGTGCACCGGGTTTGCGGCAACCTCCGCATGGTCAAAGTTAAACACCTTGGACAGCACTTTAAAGGCAAAACGTGTGGACAAACCAGTCATGCCTTCATCGACACCAGCATAGTCGCGGTATTCTTGATACGATTTTGCTTTGGGGTCGGTGTCCTTGAGATTTTCACCGTCATACACGCGCATCTTCGAGAAGATGTTGGAATTTTCCGGTTCTTTCAAGCGTGACAACACCGCGAATTGACCCATCATGGTCAATGTGCCAGGCGCGCATGGCGCTTGGGATAGTGAGCTATGGCGCAATAGTTTTTCGTAAATCTTAACTTCATCTGAAGCGCGCAAGCAGTAGGGCACCTTCACGACGTAAATACGGTCGAGAAACGCTTCGTTATTTTTATTAGCCTTAAACGCCTGCCATTCTGATTCGTTGGAGTGGGCTAATACGACGCCCTCAAAAGGAATCGCGGGGAAGCCTTCGGTGCCTTTGTAATTAGACTCTTGGGTCGCCGTTAACAAAGGGTGCAAGACTTTAATCGGCGCCTTAAACATTTCAACAAATTCCATCAAGCCTTGATTGGCAAGGCACAGGCCGCCGGAGTAGCTGTAAGCATCCGGGTCATCCTGGGAAAATTGTTCCAGTTTGCGGATGTCGACTTTACCGACGAGCGAAGAAATGTCTTGATTATTTTCGTCGCCGGGCTCGGTCTTTGAAATTGCAATTTGGCGCAATGCCGACGGATAACGCTTGATAACTTTAAACTTCGTGATGTCGCCACGAAATTCGGTTAAACGTTTAACTGCCCAGGGCGACATGATAGTCGTCAAATATCTTTTCGGTATTCCAAAATCTTCTTCCAAGATAGGGCCATCTTCTTGGGCTGAAAATAGGCTAAGAGGGGAATCGTTTACTGGCGAACCTTTGATTGCATAAAATGGAATTTTTTCCATCAATGATTTCAATTTCTCCGCCATCGACGACTTGCCACCCCCCACGGGTCCTAAGAGATAGAGGATTTGTTTCTTTTCTTCTAGGCCTTGAGCGGCATGGCGAAAGAATGAAACGATATTTTCAATCGTTTCTTCCATGCCGTAGAAATCTTTGAATGCAGGGTAGCGCTTGATGACTTTATTAGAAAAAACTCGGCTTAAACGGGTATCATGCCGAGTGTCAACCAACTCGGGCTCGCCGATGGCAAGGAGCATCCTTTCAGCGGCGGTTGCATAAGCGGCACGATCGCTTTTGCAGATATCCAAGAATTCCTGGAGAGTATATTCCTCTTCCTTGGCTTCTTCGTAACGGCTTACATATTGGCTGAAGATACTCATCGTGGCTTACCTCTCTACGACGCGCAAGTTGTCCACTAACTACTCCCAGGCTTGATCGTCCGCTTGGCCCCTGGCCGAAGGCGTAATAATTGATCGCTTAATTTCAACTTAGCAAAAACCGAGCCAATTGCTCAAGGGTCTACTGCAAAAACAATAGGTGTCGTTATGTCTGACTCAACTATCGTTGACCTCGCAACACGCGAGCTAATTCATTTACCTTACAAAGATATAGTAAATTCACGCTAGTAAAGAGCATCGTGCAAAAAAACAGGCGAAAAAATCTTCAAGAAGTATTTAGGAGGTTGTTGCTTAGCTGGTCCCACATTCTGTTGCTGCGATAAGGGGTTTTCGTCACATTTTTGAACGAATCGCCCTTATCTGTAGCAAAGCGTCATTTCCATGACAGTGTTTTTTCGTGCAACCCGTTAAGTCGGACTTTTCACTAGGCCATCTGCGGTCCGAGTTAAACCCAGATTTTCCATCAGCACTCTACTGCGGCCGCACAACGCACTGAATCTG
>JANPPH010000370.1:0-4180 GCA_031428395.1 Gammaproteobacteria bacterium | reverse complement strand
GCGAGGGTGCGCAAGGTGCTGAAGATGGGCGAGAAAAGAAGAAAAACAGGCGGAGGCGTAGCCACTCTACGGTGACAGACTGTTTTTCTTCTTTTCTCGCGCAGATTCAGTGCGTTGTGCGGCCGCAGTAGAGGGCTAATGGAAAATCTGGGTTTAACTTCCCGTTTACGCGAAAACGCCCCCAAAAGCGCTAGAGTTTAACCCTGTTGTCAGGCCAATTTTGGTCTTTAATGTCGATGTTTCTTGACTCTCCGCTTTTTGGCGCTATTATTATTAGCACTCGCATGGGGTGAGTGCTAATAACAGTGTCCACCTCGGCGTCTCAGCTATTTTTTAACACTTACTTCAGCAGGGAGACATTTGAGAATGAAGATTCGGCCATTACATGATCGTGTGGTAATTCGTCGCATGGAAGAAGAACGCAAGTCCGCAGGCGGAATTGTGATTCCTGATTCAGCAACTGAAAAACCTATCCGTGGCGAAGTAGTTGCCATTGGCAAAGGAAAGATTCTGGAAAACGGCGATGTGCGTGGACTGGATGTTAAGGTCGGCGACCGCGTATTGTTCGGTAAATATTCCGGCACCGAAGTGAAAGTTGACGGTGCAGATCTGCTGGTGATGCGTGAAGACGACATCATGGCAATCATCGAAGGCTAATCGCCTTACCGTTTATCCATTAGATTAATAAGTAGAGGAATTCGATATGGCAGCGAAAGAAGTTCGTTTTAGTAATGATGCCCGTCACCGTATGGTGGCTGGGGTAAATATTCTGGCTAATGCAGTTAAAGTAACCTTGGGACCTCGCGGTCGTAACGTGGTTCTTGAGAAGAGCTTCGGTGCCCCCACGATCACCAAAGACGGCGTATCCGTTGCGAAAGAAATTGAATTAAGCGACAGATTCGAAAACATGGGCGCCCAGATGGTGAAAGAAGTTGCGTCACAAACTTCCGATATCGCTGGCGATGGCACCACCACTGCAACCGTATTGGCTCAGTCTATTTTGACTGAAGGCATGAAGGCCGTTGCAGCGGGCATGAACCCGATGGATTTGAAGCGCGGCATAGATAAAGCCACGATTGCAGCGGTTGAGCAATTGAAGAAAATGTCTAAGCCGTGCACCGATGACAAGGCGATTGCGCAAGTTGGCACGATCTCCGCCAATGCCGATGAGGCTATTGGCCGCATTATTGCTGATGCAATGGCGAAAGTCGGTAAAGAAGGTGTCATCACGGTAGAAGAAGGTTCGGGTTTGGACAACGAGCTAGACGTGGTTGAAGGTATGCAGTTTGATCGCGGTTACCTCTCGCCCTATTTCATTAACAACCAACAAAACATGTCTTGCGAATTAGAAGATCCGTTCATCTTGTTGCATGACAAGAAGGTCTCCAATATTCGTGAATTGCTGCCTATTTTGGAAGGCGTTGCGAAATCTGGTAAGCCGTTGTTGATCGTTGCTGAAGACGTTGAAGGCGAAGCCTTAGCAACGTTGGTCGTTAATACGATTCGTGGCATTGTCAAAGTTGTTGCGGTTAAAGCTCCAGGCTTTGGCGATCGTCGCAAAGCGATGTTGCAGGATATTGCTGTACTGTCCGGTGCAGAAGTGATTTCTGAAGAAGTGGGTTTGAGCCTCGAAAAAGCGACGCTTGACGATTTAGGTCATGCCAAGAAAGTGGTCGTGAGCAAAGAAAACACCACGATTATCGACGGTTCGGGCAAGAAGCTGGACATCGAAGCACGCGTTTCACAGATCCGCGCGCAGATCGAAGAAGCAAGCTCCGATTACGATAAAGAGAAACTCCAAGAACGCGTTGCTAAACTTGCTGGCGGTGTTGCCGTCATCAAAGTTGGCGCTGCAACTGAAATGGAAATGAAAGAAAAGAAAGCCCGCGTTGAAGACGCGTTGCACGCAACCCGTGCGGCCGTTGAAGAAGGCGTGGTTCCTGGTGGTGGCGTCGCGATGATTCGTGCGTTACAGGCAATCAAGGATCTTAAGGGCATCAATCACGATCAAGACGTCGGTATCAATATTGCGCGTCGCGCCATGGAAGAGCCGTTACGTCAAATCGTGGCGAATGCCGGCGAAGAACCTTCGGTTGTTGCCAATAAGGTCAAAGAAGGCACGGGTAACTACGGTTACAACGCTGCTACGGGTGAATTCGGTGACATGATTGCCATGGGTATTTTGGATCCTACCAAAGTAGCCCGCACTGCATTGCAAAATGCAGCATCAGTGGCTGGATTGATGATCACCACTGAAGCGATGGTTGCTGAATTGCCTAAGGACGACAAGGGCGGTGGTGGCGGCGGAATGCCCGGCGGTATGGGCGGAATGGACATGATGTAGTTCGGTTACGTAAAGTAGCTTGTAGAAAATAGAAAACCCCAGCCAGTGATGGCTGGGGTTTTTTTTAGGGTGATGGTCGGTGAAAATTCCGCAAGTCTTATGCTGACATGTAAGCCGTGAGTGAGGATTCCGCACAGTCGCTGGCTGCGGCGACTTTATACGAATCAAAGTTATCTACTATCGTGGTGTCTGCCTAGACAGTAGTTGTTTAGACTCATTCTGAATTATCAAGCGTTAGCGTCAGCGCGGGTTTCTCACTCGCTGGTTCGCCACTCGATTTGCCTGATTGTTTTTCCTCTAAGCTTATGCGCAAGCGCAAGTTGTTTTGTGAGTCGGCGTTGCGCAGGGCTTCTTCAAGTGTAATTTTGCCGTCTCGGAATAAATGGTAGAGCGCAGCGTCAAAGGTCTGCATGCCAAGGTTCTCGGATTTTTGCATGACTTCTTTGATATTGTTGACCTCGCCTTTCAATATCAAGTCGCAAATCAGCGGAGTACCGAGCAAGATTTCCACGGCTACGGTGCGTTTGCCATCAATGGTTGGCACTAAGCGCTGCGAAATAATACCCCGAACGTTGAGCGATAAATCCATTAGCAACTGGTTGCGCCGTTCCTCGGGAAAGAAGTTAATTATACGATCAAGGGCTTGATTGGAACTGTTGGCGTGCAACGTGGAGATCGCAAGGTGGCCCGTTTCTGCAAACGCGATAGCGTGCTCCATGGTTTCGCGGTCGCGAATTTCTCCAATTAAAATCACATCTGGCGCTTGGCGTAAGGTGTTTTTTAGCGCATCTTCAAAAGATTCGGTGTCTACTCCGACCTCTCTTTGGTTAACAATCGATTTTTTGTGCTGATGGACGAATTCAATCGGGTCTTCGATGGTAATAATATGTCCGGCGCTATTAGCGTTGCGGTAGTCAATTAAAGATGCCAAAGACGTCGATTTGCCCGAACCGGTGCCGCCAACGAAAAGCAACAGACCACGCTTTTGCATAATGACTTTTTTCAAAATCGGCGGTAAGTTTAGTTGGTCGCAGTTGGGTATCTGCATCTTGATGGCGCGCACTACCATGGCGACTTGGTTGCGCTGTTTGAAAATATTAACGCGAAAGCGCCCTACACCAGGTTCGGAAATGGCAAGATTCATTTCCGGCTTTTGCTCAAAGGCCCTGATTTGGTCTTGATCCATCAGCTCATAAGCAATTTCTTTTACCCTGCCTGGTGGCACTGGTGTTTGCTCAAGAGGGGTGAGGATGCCTTGGATTTTTGCGCTAGGGGGTGCGCCAGTGGTCAGATATAAATCCGACGCCTCTTTCATTACCATGATTTTCAGATAGTCTTTGAAATCCATAGCAAGTCCGTAATGGGTGGTTAGTCGATGTTGGATATCGGACACTAGGGTGGACAACTTGAGCAGGGTATGGTCGATACTGCGATGCAGGCTATGTGGCCTTACAGTTAGGAGGGGGGCGAAAAAATTGCCGCGCTTGCGCTTTGCGGCATTCGCGCATCGTATACCACGCGTTTTCACGGATTCTGCGTCCGCTTAGTACACATAGAAACGCTGTTAGTGCAGCACGACCGAATTGATAGAGGTGCTTTTGAGTCTTGAAACACGACCTGCTAAGCCCTGCAACGCACTCGAGTTACCAACCTTTGAGCGCGAACGCAGTGTTCGTTTGTGGGATGCCTATTATGTGGCGGCTGCCGAAGCGAATGTTGCAGCGCTGCGCCATCCGGAATTAGTCCGCATTTTGGATCGGGTGTGGCTGTATAGCGATTTTGTTGCTCAGTACTGCATTCGTCATCCCGATGTCATGCTCAATCTGCAAACCAGCG
>JANPPH010000369.1:0-4849 GCA_031428395.1 Gammaproteobacteria bacterium | reverse complement strand
GTAGTCACTCTACGGTGACAGACTGTTTTTCTTCTTTTCTCGCGCAGATTCAGTGCGTTGTGCGGCCGCAGTAGAGCGCTAATGGAAAATCTGGGTTAAATGACAGTGAAAAACAAGGAGATGCACCATGATAAGAAAAGACATTGCCGACACGGCAGACAAAGCGGCAGAGGCAGCTAACCAGGGTATGCAAACACTCGCGGTCAAAGGGCGCTGGGCAGGTAAACGGATTCGTGAACGCAGTCGCCAGGCCGCTGAACTGTCTCAAGAGATATCAAAAGACGCTGCACGCTATGTATCAGAACATCCATTCAAGTCTGTCGGCGTCGCGGTCGCCGCTATCGCACTCATTGCGCTCGGCTCTCAAGTGAGCAAGCGTAAGGCAGCGGAAAGTTCAGATATTTTGCCGTAACGGTGGGAGTGTTTGAGTTTTGCAAAGCCGATTACCGCTTGGAAGTAAAATCCACCAAGGTGATCGCCGATAGCACTTAGCCTATTGCAGCACGGACTGCGCCGCCGCATCTGCAGGTCAGGCGTAGTCTGCTTGCCCGTGACTTAAAGCGGCCCATGTCGACCCGTGATGCGAGTTCTGCCCAAGTGCACGGACAGAATTCGCAGCGACACTTATTGGGGTAAATTGCTGGGCATGCAGGCAGTAAATCCAGGTAAGTGCATGTTGAGTTAACTTGGGCACATTGATGCCTTCTGTTTGATGTTTTCCACCCTCACAAGACGGACGTTCAAATTCGCACGATATGCGAGTGGTGCAGCAAGCGAACTAGCAGCGCTGCGGTGAGCGTGCTGTCGTCGGCGAAGGCGCTGTCCCATTGGCCGAATGGCTAAATTGCTAAGCCACAATCAATGGAAGGAACATCACGCGACAAGACTGTGAAGTGAGGTGAGCTTTGGACAAACTAGATGAACGCTATCAGAATGACTGCGGATGATTTTTAAAAATAACCAGGCCCCGAACGATCAGTCATGCAAACTTATAGACTTAGCGATAGCGACGCCATCGATTTGATTATACGAAAATTTTAGCGACTTATAATAGCTCTGGCGGAGAGGGAGGGATTCGAACCCTCGGTACGCTTTTGGCATACACACACTTTCCAGGCGTGCTCCTTCGACCGCTCGGACACCTCTCCGGAATGGCTATTATGGCCGTCAAAAACGGTGAAGATTACCCTATTGGCGGTGGCTGTGCAATAGATCCTTTGCCTTACACGTCTGCGCATTGTCACAATATCGAGTCTGAAGCACGCTGCGGGGGCTAGCGCTGGAAATGCGGATGTCCTAAATTTCTTAGATTCCTGAGCTATGCGCATGAACTACAACGCCCTGCCATTGCGAGAATGACCCCAAGCGGCCTTAATCAATCTAACATGCGCCACCCTGCTGAATCACAGATTTTCCATTAGCGCTCGTAGCGAGGGCGTACAAGGCGCTGAAGAGGTCTGATGGAAAATCTGGGCTAAATTAGGGGCATCAATCATCGACTGTGGACGCCGTTATAGAGTGAACTACGGTTGGAAACGGAGCGTTCTATGACGACCGATATTTCAGTGTTACGCAAGGCGATTGATGCGGCCTATCTGGCTGATGAAACGCTCTGCGTTGAAGCATTGTTGGCAGACTATCCCATCGCTGCACCCGGACGTGCGCGAGCGCAGGAGCACGCGCGCGAATTAGTGTTAGCGGTGCGCCAACAAGCGCGGCGCAAACAGGGGTTGGGCGCGTTTTTGCACGAGTACGATTTGTCGTCGCAAGAGGGCATCGTCATTATGTGCTTAGCCGAAGCGCTGTTGCGCATCCCTGACGCGGCGACGGCGGAAAAGCTAATTCATGACAAGTTGACCCAAGGCGAATGGGATAAACATCTCGGCCAAAGCCAGTCTTTGTTGGTGAATGCGTCGACGTGGGGCTTGCTACTCACCGGACGCTTTGTGCAGTTGGATCAAGAATGGTCGCAGGCGAATTGGCTCAAGCGTTTCGCCGCTCGTACGGGGGAAAGCGTGATTCGCGCGGCATTGGCGCAGGCGATGCGGGTCATGGGTCAGCAGTTTGTCATGGGCACGACCATTGAAGAGGCTTATGCGCGGAGCCAAGACGGGTCACTGTATCGTCATTCCTTCGATATGTTGGGCGAAGGCGCGTTGTCGGCCAAAGATGCCGAAGCCTATTGGATCGCCTACTCCTACGCCATTGCGTACTTGGGCAAAGTGTCTCACCGTCACGCTGATCCTCACGCACGGCCGAGTATTTCCATAAAACTTTCTGCCTTGCATCCCCGCTATGAGTGGGCGCAGCATGCGCGCGTGATGGATGAATTGGTCCCGCGTTTGCTTGCGCTTGTCGAGCAGGCGCGCAGCGTCGACGTTGCCGTCACCGTGGACGCGGAAGAATCAGAACGCCTCACACTTTCGTTAGAGGTGTTTTCCCGTGTCTGGCACGCGCCCGCGGTTTTAGGCTGGAGCGGTATGGGCATTGCCGTCCAGGCTTACCAAAAACGCGCGCCATACGTTATTGATTGGTTGTGTGGTATCGCACGTCAAGCAGCGCGTTGTATTCCTGTGCGTTTGGTGAAAGGTGCGTATTGGGACAGCGAAATTAAACGTGCTCAGGAACGCGGGCTTCATGGCTATCCCGTTTACACTCGCAAAATTGCCACGGACGTGTCTTATCTCGTCTGCGCCAAACGTTTGCTTGATGCGGGACCCATTATTTTCCCGCAGTTCGCGACACATAATGCCTATACCCTGAGTTGCATTCTTGACCTGGCGGGCGCACGTCGCGATTTTGAGTTTCAGCGTTTGCATGGTATGGGCGAAGAATTGTATGAGCAAGTTGTGGGGCCACAGCGCTTGAACGCAGCGTGCCGCGTGTATGCACCGGTGGGCACGTACAAAGATTTGCTGCCCTATTTGGTACGGCGTTTATTGGAGAATGGCGCGAACACCTCATTCATCCATCACTTAGTCAACGAAGCGGTGTCCGTCGATGAAATTATTGTCGATCCGTACGTCGAGTTAAAAAAGTGTCAAGCCAAACCTCACCCCAATATTCCTTTGCCGCGCGACCTATACGGTGAAGTACGCCGCAACTCTTTGGGTGTGAGCCTATACGACACCGAGGCACTGGCCAATTTACAACAAGCCATCGCCCTCGCGATGCAACAATCGTATCGCGCCGCACCACTCATCAATGGCGTGGAAATGGCGGGCGAAGAACATTACGTGATGGATCCTGCAGACAAGCGCCGAATCGTTGGCCAAGTTGCCTACGCCGATGCACAGATAGTCGATCACGCTTTGAATTATGCAGCGCAAGGAGCAGCGGATTGGGGGGCTTTACATGTCAACGAGCGTAGCAGCGCATTAGATCGTACTGCGGATTTAATTGAGCAACACCGTGCTGTCTTGATGGCATTGTGTATACGTGAGGGAGGCAAAACGCTGCCGGATGCACAAGCCGAAATACGCGAAGCTGCCGATTTCTGTCGCTACTATGCGCAGATCGCACGGCAGGATTTTTCTGCACCAACAAAATTGCGCGGCCCAACGGGCGAGAGTAACGAATTGAGCTGGCATGCGCGCGGCGTGTTTGCCTGTATCAGCCCGTGGAATTTTCCACTCGCAATATTTACTGGTCAAGTGAGCGCTGCTTTGGCGGCGGGTAACGCGGTGATCGCCAAACCTGCAACGCAGACACCGCTTGTTGCCGCGCACGTTGTGCGTTTGATGTTGCAAGCAGGTGTTCCAGCTAATGCCCTGCAGTTTTTACCCGGGCGCGGTGCACAGCTTGGCGCCCTCTTAGCGCGCGATGCGCGTGTGGCCGGTATTGCCTTTACCGGTTCAACTGATACTGCGCGGCAAATCAACCAATGGTTGGCAACCCGTAACGGGTCCATCGTACCGTTGATTGCCGAAACCGGCGGTCAAAACGCGATGATTGTGGATAGCTCGGCATTGCCGGAACAAGTCGTGAACGATGTCATTGCCTCGGCATTTAATAGTGCCGGGCAACGCTGCTCCGCGTTGCGCGTGCTATTTTTGCAGGAAGATATTGCGGCGCGCGTAATCGAATTACTGCAAGGAGCGATGGCTGAATTACGCCTTGGCGACCCTGCCCTGCTCGCCACGGATGTTGGTCCGGTAATCGATCATGCCGCGCAGACAAGTTTACTAAAACATATAGAGCACCTACGTTGCATAGGCCGTCCCATTTATGAGACACGACTGCCCAACGGGACGGAGAATGGCACCTTCTTCGCACCGTCTGCATGGGAAATCGATAATTTGTCGCGACTGACAAGCGAAGTCTTTGGCCCTATTTTGCATGTCATCACCTATTCCGCTTCACACCTTGATGGGGTCATCGAAGCGATAAATGCCACCGGTTACGGCTTAACATTGGGCATCCATAGTCGCATTGATGCAACGGTCGCCTACATCACCCAGCGGGCGCGCGTCGGCAATATGTATGTCAATCGCAATATGATTGGCGCCGTGGTAGGCGTACAGCCCTTCGGTGGCGAAGGCTTATCGGGCACCGGCCCTAAAGCGGGTGGGCCACATTATTTGCATCGCTTTGCTACTGAGCGAACAGTGTCGGTAAACACCGCTGCGGTGGGAGGCAATGCAAGCTTACTGAGTCTCTGAATTTTTTAGAGTCTTGAACTTATCCAGCGTCGGCATTTGTTGCTGCGTTGTTTTTTGAGACGCAGGGAGCCGGAGGCGCTTCGTCTTGGCCAGGGCAGTTTTCTTTTAGCTACCCTTTTTTAACCCATTTTCAGTGCCTGCAACACCCTCCATCGTTTACATTGCGAAATTTGTAAATTAGTCGCAAC
>JANPPH010000368.1:0-2075 GCA_031428395.1 Gammaproteobacteria bacterium | reverse complement strand
TAGCACGATATTATGTACTTAAACAACGGATTAGCCAAAAATTCTATGTTGCCGCAATACCAATATGACGTGTTGATTATCGGCGGTGGAGCCGCGGGACTCACGCTGGCCTTGCATCTTGCTACGCACGCACGCGTTGCTTTAATTTCCAAGAGCGTCTTAACCGAGAGCGCCACTCGCTATGCCCAGGGCGGTATTTCCGCGGTATTGGACGAAAAAGACTCTTTGGAGTCGCATATAGCGGACACGGTTAATGCTGGCGCTGGACTTTGCGACGAGGAAATCGTGCGCTTTACGGTGCAAAATGCCAAATCGAGTATTCAATGGCTCATCGACTGTGGCGTCCCCTTCACCCGCGACGCAAACAGTGTCAGCGGGGAACAATACCATTTAACCCGCGAGGGTGGCCATAGTCATCGGCGCGTGATTCACGCCGCCGACGCCACCGGCCAAGCAGTTGAGGCGACGTTGGAACATCATGTTCGTCACCATACCAACATTGATGTCTTCGAACACCATATCGCCATTGATTTGATTACTAGTCAAAAATTAGGTTGGGGCGACTCCCAGGTTCTGGGTGCGTATGTGTTGGATCGGAAGAACGACCAGGTGTTGACCTTTGGCGCCCGCCGCGTTGTGCTCGCAACGGGCGGAACGAGCAAAGTTTACGTCTATACCAGCAATCCAGACATTTCTACGGGCGATGGTATTGCGATGGCGTGGCGCGCGGGTTGCCGTGTGGCGAACATGGAATTTATTCAATTTCATCCCACGTGTTTATATCATCCACAGGCGAAATCTTTTCTGATTACGGAAGCCGTGCGCGGCGAAGGCGGCAAGCTGTTGTTGGCTGATGGTTCGCCTTTTATGCATCGCTTCGATGCACGCGGCGAGCTTGCGCCGCGCGATATCGTGGCGCGTGCTATCGATCACGAGATGAAGCGCTTGGGGGTGGAGTGTGTCTATTTAGATATCAGCCATCGACCTGCAGAGTTTATTCGCAGCCACTTTCCGACTGTGTATGCCCGTTGTTTGGAATTTGGTTTTGATTTGACTACACAGCCAATCCCTGTGGTACCGGCGGCCCACTATACGTGCGGTGGCATAATGACTGATCGCAATGGGCAGACGGATATCCCCGGTCTTTACGCTATTGGCGAAACCGCGTTTACGGGCTTGCATGGCGCTAATCGCATGGCGAGCAATTCACTGTTGGAATGCTTGGTGTTCGCGCGCTCGGCAAGCGCCGATATTCTAGCGCATCTTGCCGATGCACCTGCCCTACCGCTACTGCCTGAATGGGATGAAAGCCGCGTCACGGATTCTGATGAGGAGGTGGTCGTTGCCCACAACTGGGACGAGTTGCGGCGCTTTATGTGGGATTACGTGGGTATCGTTCGTACCAACAAACGCCTGGCGCGGGCCAAGCGGCGGGTGGATTTATTGCTCCACGAGATCAATGAATATTATGCTAATTTCCGCGTCACCAACGATTTGCTCGAACTGCGAAATTTAGCCTTGGTTGGCGATTTGATTATCCGTTCCGCGTTAAGCCGCAAAGAAAGCCGCGGTCTGCATTACACGCTTGACTACCCAGAACCCGATCCGATCAATCTACCACGCAATTCTGTTCTTGTGCCGCCAAATTATTTTAAAAGCAGACATTGAAGTTTGCTGCTGGCGCTACGGAAATTGCCACGAATTCGCCAATGTTAGTGAAGGGTACCTCTATAAATTCGATCAAGCTGCGCTGACAAGGCGAAAACGGCCGAAAAAGCGCAGTTTACACGAAGTAAATGAGCATTTTGAGGACGTTTTCAACGCCGCCAGCGTGGCTTCAGCGAATTTATAGAGGGGCCCTGAAAACTTTGTCTCGCCAATATTGGTAATATTGACGCCCTCATTACGATTTCATGTGTCGAATTCAGGTTGGTTCGAGTGCTGCAAATAAGTGCGCCACCCACCTAGCATAGAGATATCCCTAGCATTTTTTAATCCATACGGCTCACAAAGAAAACCGTTGACGGCCTCTGCAGTTTCCAAGTGCACCGTTCCAATGCATAAGGGTGAGGGCA
>JANPPH010000367.1:0-6018 GCA_031428395.1 Gammaproteobacteria bacterium | reverse complement strand
GCCCCCACATCCCCATCCACCCCGACTGGCCGATGGTGGAGTTAGGCGACTTGTGCGTGCAGGTTCAATATGGGCTTTCTGTCCCGCTTAAGGTGAACGGCGCAGGCTTCAAAACTTTCCGCATGAACGAGCTTGTCGAGGGAAGGTGTGTGGATAGGGGCGACATGAAGTGCGCTAACATCCCCGCCAAAGAGTTCGAGAAATATCGCCTCACGCGCGGCGACATTCTTTTCAATCGCACCAACAGCTTCGAGCACGTGGGTCGCACTGGAATCTTCGATTTGGTGGGTGACTACTGTTTCGCCTCCTATTTGATCCGGCTCACCGTCGCCGAGGGAAAAGCCGATTCGTTCTACGTGAACGCCTTCATGAACACGGACAGCTTCCAGCAAGGCATCAAGCAGTTCGCCAGTCGCGCAATCGGCCAATCGAACATCAACGCAAAAAACCTCGCGGCTTATCCAATCCCCCTTCCACCTCTCACCACGCAGCAAGCCATCGTCGCCGAGATTGAAGCCGAGCAAGCCCTGGTCGCCGCCAACCGCGAACTGATCGCCCGCTTCGAGCAAAAAATCCAGGCCACCCTCGAGCGGGTATGGGGCGGCAGCGAGTAAGACATGGACGGCGCACGGGTTTTTCTCGGTAGGCTCATAGTAGAACAGTGGACTTGGTTCGCGATTGTGGTCGGGGGGGTGTAGGTGTCACTAAGACTTAGATTCTTGCTTGACACGAATGTCCTGATTCCGCTTCAGGACTCGTATCAGGTTCTTGAGTCCAATCTCGCGAATTTTGTTCGCCTAGCAAACGTTGGCGGTCATCAGCTGCTCTACCATCCGGCGACAGAAGCGGATTTCCGGCGGGATCAAGACGAGCAACGCCGCAGGCGGAACCTCCAGCGCTTGACCCAGTATTCGCAGCTGGACAATCCTGCTCCATGTCCCTGGAACACACCGCAGACATCAAGCAATGATGCCTGCGACAATGAAATACTCTATGCGCTTGAGTGCGATGCCGCCCATGCCTTGGTCACGGAGGATCGCGGTATACATGCGAAGGCACGCACACTGGGACTTCGGGATCGCGTTTATACGATCCAGATGGCGGAAGACTGGCTACGGCGACTGCACGAGCCGAAGCAAGTTGTCCTGCCGAATATCGTGGATGTGCCTCTGCATAGCCTTACGCCACAGTTACCGACAGAATTTTTCGATAGCCTTCGGCTGGGCTACCCTGATTTCGACGATTGGTTTCGCAGGAAGGCGCGCGAGGATCGGCGAGCGTGGGTCTATCGGGATGAACACGGACACGTCGCTGCGCTTTGCGCCTACGCGGTGCAAACTGGTGAGCCGATCAACGATGCGCAGGCGCGCCTCGATGGCGATGCGCTAAAGCTCTGCACGTTCAAAGTGGGCGAAAAGGTTCGCGGACGGAAGATCGGCGAGCTATTTCTCAAGGCGGCGTTCAGGTATGCCACTGAGCGTGCCTGCGAACACCTGTTTATCCATGCTGATGCCGAAAGGCACGACTACTTGTTGCGCTTGCTGGATGATTTTGGCTTTGCTCAGCGAGGCACGTACAACGGCGACCACGTACTGGTAAAGGCTCACCCGCGTGTCGCTCCTGAAGTGACAGGCATTGAGCCCCTTGAATACGTCAGACTTTACTTTCCGCATTATCGGCACGATGCCGCTGTGCAGAAGTTCATTGTCCCCATTCAGCCCCAATATCACGATACCCTTCTACCAGACTACAGTCCACGCCAAGGACGACTGTTTGTGGCACACAATAACGTCGGCAACGCCATCAAGCTGGCTTATCTTTGTCATGCGCCGACGAATGCGATTAAGCCGGGTGACATTTTGCTGTTCTACAGAACCATTGACGAGAAAGCCGTGACCAGCATTGGCGTGGTTGATAAATTCAAGGTGCTTCAAGATGCAGCAGAAATCGCCAGCTTAGTTAGCCGTCGCACGGTATACGGGCAGGCGGAAATTGAGGCGATGGCGGTCAAACAGACAAAAGTCATTCTTTTCCGTTTGGTGGAACATTTGCCCCAGCAGGTTACTTATACCCAACTCCAGAGGGATTGCGATATCGCAGGCCCAATTCAATCAATCAGAAGAGTACAAGATGAGCAATTCACCAAAGTCATTAACGCCGCCAGGCGGTAGAACCATAGTTCTTTCCATCAAGCCGCAGTATGCGGAACTGATACTCACCGGCTCGAAGACCGTCGAATTTCGCCGTGTATGGGCTGCCGAGAGCGTGGATACGATAGCGATCTATGCCAGCGCTCCCATTCAGAAGCTGGTTGGTGTAGTGAAGGTTAGGGAAGTTGTGAAGGCAAAGCCGACAACGCTTTGGGGCTACTGTTCAAAGCTCGGCGGTGGCCTGTCGAAGGCGGAGCTGTCGGCTTACCTCGATGGCAAGGACACTGGTTTTGCTGTGTTACTGGTGGATGCAAAGCGATTTAGCCAGAGCGTTGACCCAAGGAAAGTAATTAAGGATTTTTTGCCGCCGCAATCGTTTCGCTATCTGGCGAATATGGAAATCCGCAAGCTGGAGAAGCTCATTCCACAGGTCGAGGGCGGGCTATGATTATATTCGTTGCCGGAATCCATGGAGTAGGCAAGACATTCCTCGGTGCCCCGGTCGCCCAGAAATTAGGGATTCGACATGCTACGGCAAGCCAGTTGATTCGCGAAGAACTCGGCTTACAGTCATGGAGAGTGGACAAGCGCGTTAGCGGGCTCGACGAGAATCAGGCCGCTTTGGTCTCGGCGACCAAGCGACTGCATTCCAGCGGCCAGAATCTCTTGCTTGATGGGCACTTTGTGCTACGCGGCACGAACGGTGAGTTCAATGAGATTGATCCACAAGTTTTTAGAGACTTGCGGATTGGCGCCGTTTTGCTGCTTGAAGCAGATAACAATGTGGTCATTGAGCGACTGAAGGTAAGGGACAACACGTCTTGGACGTCTTCGGAACTCCAATCTCTGGCGGAGCGTGAGGAAGCACACGCACGCCGCGTATCGTCTGCACTTGGTATCGCATTTAGGAATTTGTTTGCCCCAGGTGAAGGGCAATTTAGGGATGCGATTGAAGTAATTATTAGAGATTAATTTATCCATGACATTCAGGCATTTATCGCCTGCGACAACGGCAAGATTGGCAGTTACGCTAAACTCGTTGATGATCGCAACGCCAGCGCCCACCCCAACGGCAACATTTTCTACAGCGAACCCAGCGCACTCGATCGCAAGATTACCGAAACCCTACGCGTGGTGGATGAAATTCAAACGCACTCAAAATCCGTGATCGAGCACTGCTACCGGGATTTCTTGCTTGAGAACAACGACGCAGATAATCGCGAATACGCCGACGCCACCGATCAAATCCGCGAAGTCCTCATTCATCAGCATTACTTGTCCCAAAAAGACATTGAACTCTGCCTCAGCTTTGACATCAACAGTCTGTCAGCGCACCAACACCATGAAGTCATAGAGGAATTGCACAATGCTTTAGTTTCAAATTTTTGATATCTTGAACGGCATCCCTCGCCAACAGATTATGGAACAAATCCTAGTCAACGCAGGATTTCTTCGGAGCACGAACCCGGATGCGCTCAGAGTGAACGGTCTTTAAACCTCACCCCATCGCACTAATCGTTTTCTTGTCCACCGAGTCCCGCGTTTTATTCATCGCAAACTGTATAGCAGGCAAAACGGTTTTTGGTAAGTTCATTCTCACCGCCTGGCTCATGAGGTACTCTCTCCAGTATGGCCATACATGGTAACTAGCGTTGCGAAGTGCGAATGTCTCTAACGCCTCTTGACCGGGATTTTCTTGCATCTGGTATTCAGCCACCATAGTCACCTCAATTTGGGCGAGTACGTCTGAGCCATCATCCAGGGCGTTATCGGCTACATAAATCCATCTTGCGCCTAAATCAATATGAACACGAAATATCTGTAAACCTTGTTCATCGTTCTCAAATTTGAGAACTTCATGTTTCTGAACCAGGTGTTTTAGCTGGACTGTCAGTGACTCAGCGTCGCAGTTGTACTTTGGATCAAAACCATCCTTGATTGTTGTTGCTGACGAACGCAAAAAGATATCCTGAATAACCAGGTTGTTGATGGCGTGCTGGAGAATTTCGTTCATCCAACCTTGTCCCACTGTTTCGGTTCATGAGGAATATTTCGTGAGCTAACAAGAGTTAGTCCATGTCCAGGCACTTTTTGTGAGGCTGGCTTTTTAAGTTGGTGCCACGACGTAATTTTTTCCGGATACTTGGGTGCCGCAACAAAACCAGAAAAATAAGACAACACATTAACCAGGTGCTGATTTAAGCTCACGCCCTCATCATCAGCCGTCTGTGCTAGCGCGCGGTGAAGGCTTTTAGGTAGACGCAAAGTCACTCGACCGCTATAGTCGTCCGCTGTTGCCAGCGGCACAGGCATGGCTATCCCTTTTTCAAGGAATACAGCAGCAGTGGTTTCGATGGCATCAATCGCCAAGGCGTAAACCTCCTCAGCACTGTCTGCATACTCTGCCAGGTCGGGGAGTTCTTTAACCCGCGCCTCAAAACAAATCTCATCTTCAAATTCTGTGCGTCGAACGGAAATAGTGTAAGCACGAGGATCAATCATTATTCAGCCCTCCTTGAAATTCTGTAAGTTCTTGCTCATATTGATCGAGAATACGAACCACTTTACGAACATAAGCGGGTTTAATTTCCGGATTCTTGCCATGTCCGCAGTTATAGCTGCCGGACTTAAAATCTGCTAAACCGCCATGGAAAAACACTTTGTGCCCACCTTGCTTTCCATCCCGGATCTCGAAACCCAGTTGGATTAAAAAAGCTCTAAGTTCTTCGCAACGAATGGTTTTCCGTGAGGACTCCAGAGCGGCGATCACCTCCAGAACGGTAATTCTCGCCATTAGACACCACCTGTAGTGTCATATCGTCCATTATTGTACATACCTTTACCTTTTACAATTAATTAATGTGTATACATTTAGTTAGGTTGGTTTCTATGGCTGATGCCCCGCCAATAAATAAAAAAATTAACATAATCAATATTTTATATAACACGTTCGTAGAAATAATCTAATCTTGTGGGTGCTATCACTCGGCTTTCCACACGACTCAACGCAGTTCGTACCAAACTCCTCGACCGCTGCCATGTTGGTTGAGATAGCTACGCGCGACGAGCGCACGGAAGTGCAGTTTTAGCGTGTTGCGGCTGGCGCCAGTCAGCTGAATGGCCTCGCCGATGGTGATACGTCCATGCTCCCGCGTAAACTCGACGATCTGCAATGACAGCTTTGGCAACGAGGCGACCACCCGTTTTTCACGTTCGATCTTCTTCTCCAGCCGCCGGACTTGCTCGGCCAGAGATCGCAGGAAGAACACCAGCCAGGGCTGCCAGTTGGGCGCCTCATTGCGAATCGTGCCCTGGGTCTGCCTCAACGCCAGATAATAGGCATCCTTATTGTGCTCGACCACGCTTTCCAGCGAGCTATACGGCACATAGGCGTAGCCCGCTTGTAGCAGCAGGAGCGTTGTCAGCACGCGGCTGAGTCGGCCGTTGCCGTCCTGAAACGGGTGGATCTCCAGAAACACCACCACGCACAGGGCGATGACCAGCAGCGGATGCAGTTGCCTCGCTTCGCGCGTCTCCTGGACCCAGGTGACCAGTTCCGTCATCAGGCGCGGCGTGTTAAAGGGCGTGGCGGTTTCAAAGACGATGCCGATCTGGATCCCGTTCTCATCGAAAGCAGCGACGCTGTTCGTGTTGGTTTTATAGTTGCCGCGATGCCAGCTGTCCTTGTCGCTGTAGCGCAGCAGGATTTGGTGCAGCTGCTTGATGTGGTTTTCGCCCAAGGGAATGTCTTGCCAGGCGCTGAACATCAGATCCATTAGCTCGGCATAGCCAGCCACCTCCTGCTCGTCACGGGTGGCGAAGGACTTGATCTCCAGATTCGACAGCAGCAGCTCTACCTCCCGGTCGG
>JANPPH010000366.1:0-6196 GCA_031428395.1 Gammaproteobacteria bacterium | reverse complement strand
TGACGGTCAATTACATATGCGCGCCTTGGTTGGCAAGCCCGATGGTAGCCACATCATCCGCGGCGAGATTTCTGGTCGAGCCGAAGCCGCCGCCACGCTGGGCACAACGCTCGCCGACGATTTATTATCACGCGGGGCAGGCGAGATTTTGCAGGCTTTGTATGATCAGGATTCCGCTATTATCGAACCGGGCGGCTAGGCGGAGGTCGCCATGCAGAGCGAACTTCCACTAGCAGGCATCGGCGTGTTGGTGACGCGGCCGGCAGCACAAGCACAAGGCCTGTGCAATTTGATTGAGCAACAAGGTGGCCTCGCGATACGTGTTCCGACCATAGAGATAGTCCCGCCCCACGACATCGCGCCTGCTTTGGTATCAATCGCACGTTTAGCAGAATTCGATATCGCGATTTTCATCAGCGTAAACGCGGTGACGCGAGGCTTAGCTCTAACTACGCAATATGGCCCACTTCCGCAACAGTTAGAAATTGCCGCTGTTGGCAAGCGCACGGCACAGGAACTCGTACAAAAAGGTTATTCTCCGACGATTGTTCCAAGCCACCTATTTAACAGCGAAGGACTGCTTGCAGCGGAGCCAATGCAGGCGGTGGCAGGCAAAAACATATTAATCTTTCGCGGCGAAGGCGGACGAGAATTATTGGCGGACGTGTTGCGCCAACGCGGCGCTCACGTTCAGTATGCGGAAGTATATCGTCGCGCCAAACCCGCGCAGGGCTTGCGTGAAGCGATGCGTCCTTGGACAGCACAACATATCAATGCGGTGGTGGTCACCAGTAACGAAGGATTACAGAATTTTTATGACTTGGCTTTGGATGAGGCATTATTACCAAGCGTGTTGGACATCCCGCTGATCGTGGTCAGCGAACGAGCCAGCGCTTTGGCGGGCGAACTTGGATTCAAAAACGAGCCGATCATTGCCGACGACGCCAGCGATGCTGCGATTGTTTCAGCGCTTCAAAAAGCGATCAAAATGAACGTTCAGCACTAGGTTTAACCCAGATTTTCCATTAGCGCTCGCAGCCAGGGCGTACAAGGTGTTGAAGAGGGGCGAGAAAAATTAAAAAATAGCCGGAGGCGTAGTCACTCTACGATGACAGGCTGTTTTTTAATTTTTCTCGCGCAGATTCAGCGCCTTGTGGCGGCCGCAGTAGAGGGCTAATGGAAAATCTGGGTTTAAACAACAATGACGGATAGTTGAGGAAATTTGCATGGCAGAACAGGACAAGGACATACCAATCACTCTTGCTGAGGAACGGGTGAGTGAAACGCGGGCTATCGATCCACCTGGAGCGGCACGCGAAACGGTCCCACCATTTAGCAATCCACCATTTATCAATCAGAGTGCCGCCGCAAATACGCCAAACAGCGGCTGGTCAACGTGGTTTGCAGCGTTCGCCCTACTCTTAGCCATTGTTGCGGTTGGAGGCGGCTATTTTCTCTGGATGGAGCTGTCGCGTTTACGCACCGTCTCGACCACTCAGATGTCAAACGTAAAAGCCGACGTGCAAGATAACGTCAAATTGCAGTTGGACAAAACGGTGGCCGATCAAAAGGCTGCCATTATCGAGGGCACCGCCCACATCGAAGCAACGATAGCCGACACACATGACGCTATAGCCGCAGTGCAAGGCGGATTCACCGAGTTGCGTCAGCAGCTTAACGAGCGTATCAGCGCCTTGGAGCAATCCCTAGCAGGTCAACAAGCGACCATTGCACAAGCGCAAAACGAACTGAACCGCGCCATCGGTCTGCATCGCAACGATTGGGCAATTGCCGAGATTAGCTATCTTCTAAGCTTAGCCGCTGACAAATTGCAATTTGAGCGCCGCGCCGATACCGCCTTAGTCCTTCTGCAGAGCGCCCAACAGCGCTTGCAAGAACTACCCTCGCCTGCGTTCGCGGCGGTTCGCAGCGCTGTAGATGGCGATATTGCGGCACTCAGCGAGATCACCCAGCCGGATCTCACTCATGTGGCTTCAACACTTCAACAGTTAGCGCTAAAAATCGAGCAACTCCCACTCTCTGGCGCCAGTGTCGCACTGCCGCAAACTGCGGAAAATGGCCCGAAAAGCCTTTCGATTGATCCCAATGCCGGTTTCTTTTACACGGCGTGGGCCTATGCCAGCAACGCAGTTGAAGGTGTCTGGCAAGGCATAAAGCGCTTAGTTGTGATTCAACAAAAAGGCACACCAAGTGAGCCGTTGCTGCCCCCGGAACAGGCCTTCTTTCTGCAGCAAAATCTGCGTTTAAAATTAGAAGCGGCGGCTGTTGCGGCACTGAAAGGGGATAACGAAAGTTATCGTCATAACTTAGAGGCTATCAACTTGTGGCTGCATCGATTTTTTAA
Organism: Gammaproteobacteria bacterium; assembly: GCA_031428395.1. GTDB lineage: Bacteria > Pseudomonadota > Gammaproteobacteria > JAADHS01 > JAADHS01 > JANPPH01. Next base: position 3,831 of record JANPPH010000366.1, on the reverse strand, counting down.
TATTGATGCAGCCGATACACAAGAATTCGTCCAACAATTGGTCGCCCTGGAAAAAATCGATGTAGCGCCCAAATTGCCCACCCTGAGCGCACCCGATGCCATGCAGCAAGCCCTCGGAACCGTTCGTGCAAGTAATGCTGCAGCGGCTGTAGTTGCCATTCCAGCGCCTAAACCCAAGAACAACGAACCGACAGACTCCACCCCGCCTCAGGCAGCGCAACCATGAAGCTACTGATACTGACACTCGTCGCGCTACTCGGCGCCATCATAATTGGGGTTACGCTAAATGAAGACCCGGGACTGGTCACGATACAATTACGTAGCACCACCGTACAGACTTCGTTCGCCTTTGCTGTCGCCGCTATTTTCTTGGGCTTTTGCGCCTTTTATCTCGCCGCGCGTTTACTCGGCGCAGTGTTGCGCAGCCCACGCCGTTTGCGACATTGGCAAACACATCGCCGCGAACATAAGTCCCAACTATCACTCCACCGTGGCCTGCTTAGGCTCGCCCAAGGACACTGGCAGCGCGCTGAAAAAGAACTAGCGCGTTCCGCAGAACATAGCGATGCGCCCACGCTCGGGCTGTTATCTGCTGCGAAAGCCGCACAAGCACGCGGCGATGCCATCGCGCGCAATCATTACCTGCAACTGGCTGCGGAGCAATCGCCGAGTGCGCAATTAGTCGTCGATCTTACCCAGGCGCAAATGCTAATCGCTGAACAACACATTGAACCGGCGATGCAACTCTTGCACAAAGTACAAGAGCAAGACCCCAAGAACAGCTTACTCCTGAAGCTACTCAAAGAATGCTATTTGGCACTCAACGAATGGAAACTTCTCGCAGAACTCGCGCCGCGTTTGGTGAAATACGGCGCCGCCAGTAAAGACGAAGCGGCTCATCTTGAGCATGACGCCTATGCACAACTATTGGCTTGCGCCGCACATGAAGGCGACGATACCCAGGCCCTCGATGTGGTTTGGCGCAATGTTCCAGCACCTTTGCAACGCATGCCATCACTGCTTGCCGTTTACGTTCGCTTCCTGATTGAACGCGGTGAAAACGGCCGTCCCGAATCGTTGTTGCGTAATGCGTTAGAGAAACGCTGGCACCCATCTCTAGTGTACTTGTATGGCTTTACTCAAAGTGAAGTGCCCAACAAACAGCTTGATACAGCCGAAAAATGGCTAAAAAAATATCCAGCGGACGCTATTTTGCTCTTATCATTAGGGCGTTTGTGCTTACGCCAACATTTGCGTGGCAAAGCCCGTTCCTGCTTAGAAGCGAGCGCCGACATCGACCCGCGCCCCGAAACGTATATGCTGCTTGGGACGCTTTCAGAACAAACGGGTGATAATACCCTGGCAGGTGAATTCTTCCGCACTGGGCTTAACCTGACCTTGAATCCAGGCGACAGAACGGAAAAAAATCTCGCGCCGCTACAACTACCCAAAAGCACGATCATCCCATCGCTTCCAGGCGATTTTGCTGAACAGCCGTCTACAGCCGCATAGCGCCGTACTCTTTGATGTTGAGGGGGTGCTTCGGGGCGTGAAAAGCTCACACCCCCAGTTAGGGTAGGTATATAAAAAGCCGCATGGGGGTTTGACAGGCTCCCTCGTCGATTCACCCAGATTTTCCATTAGCACTCTACTGCGGCCGCACAATGCACTGAATCTGCGCCAGAAAAGAAGAAAAACAGTCTGTCACCGTAGAGTGACTACGCCTCCGACTGTTTTTCGTCTTTTCTCGCCCATCTTCAGCACCTTGCACGCCCTCGCTACGAGGCTAATGGAAAATCTGGGTTTAACTACTTGGGCGCGTGGGCGAATTCAAAGGCATCGGAAAAATAGCGCTCTACAGGCAAGCCTTGGGCAATAAAAATATCACGCCCTGCCTTCACCATCACAGGTGGGCCACTAGCGTAAATATCATAATCGCCTAGATGCGTCACGTCCTCCGCGATAGCGTTATGCACAAAACCTTGGCGGCCACGCCAATCATCATTGCTAGCGGGATCCATTAATACCGGCACATACGAAAAATTCGGATGCTCGGCCGCCCAAGCAGAAATTACATCATTGAGGTAAAGATCAACCCTTGCCCGCACGCCCCAATACAAGCGCATATCGCGCTGTATTGCAGTGGCAAAAGCATGTTCAATGATGCCTTTGATCGGCGCTAAGCCTGTTCCTCCAGCCATAAAAATCATCGGCCGCGCAGACTCTTGCTGTAAACAAAAACGACCGAATGGCCCTTCCAAACGCAGAACGTCCTTTTCCTTCATTTGGGTGAACACATGCTCAGCAAAAGCACCACCCGGAACGCGCCGCACATGCAATTCCAAAAACGCATCGTCGTGAGGCGCGTTGGCAATAGAAAAACTTCGGCGCTCGCCATCGTGTAGAATAAAATCGACGTACTGCCCAGCCGAAAAATTCAGCCGTTCGGTGGCTGGAAGTTTTAAGTAAAGACGCATCACATCCGGCGCTAACAGCTCCATCTTGGCGACGCGGCAAGGTACCCTTTTTATCATGACATCGGCCATCGTTTTCGCTTCACGCAATGCTATCACCAAATCTGTTTCCGGCATCGCCCGACAAAACAACGCCAGCCCCGCGGCCTTCTCCTGCGGTGACAGCGCCGGGGTATCTTGGTTATACTTAACCTGACCGCTCACTATCCGGCCCTTGCACGCACCACAATTGCCGCTACGACAACTATGTGGGAGGTTGAGTCCTTGGCGCAGTGCTGCGTCCAACACCGAATCATTATCATCGACCGTAAAAAACTGTCCCGTAGTGGCGATCTGCACTTTGAAACTCATTAGCAAAACCTTTAACCTAAAAAAGGCAGAATTTGCGGAGAAAAATTTTGACACATGTAGCGATTATTGGTTGCGGCGATATCGGCTTTCGCGTTGCCCAACTAGAACAACAAAATAGCCGTCATGTTGTGGGGTTAGTACGCAGTCCACCCTGCGTCACCCGCCTAGAAGCTCATGGCATGCAAGCATTGCAGGGCGATTTGGACCATCCCGATCAATTGCCCACTCTGCCCTCCCAGGCGTTGGTGTACTACTTTGCCCCGCCACCGCCACAAGGCACGGTCGATAGACGCATGGAGAATTTCCTCCAGACTCTAAAACAGCCACCGCGCAAAATTATTTATATTAGCACGACTGGCGTTTATGGCGATTGCAAGGGTGCGTGGGTAGATGAAACAACGACGCCAACACCCGGCAACGATCGCGCAAAACGCCGCCTCGATGCAGAAAAGCGCCTGCTCGCCTATCAACAGAAGTCAGGAACCCCTGTAGTCATCTTACGGGTCGGTGGAATTTACGGGCCGGGACGATTACCTCTGGAACGCATTCGCCAAGGCGCGCCTGTGCTATGCGACGAAGACTCGCACAGCTTCACCAATCGCATTCACGCCGATGACCTGGCGCGTATTTGTATCGCAGCCGCAGACAAGGGCGAAGCTGGCGCCATTTACAATGTTAGCGATGGCCAACCCGGAACCATGGCGCAGTATTTTAATACTGTCGCGCACGTTTTTGGTCTGCCTGCTCCACCTGCCATTGGCTTGCGCGAAGCACGCCGGCGATTTAGCGCCGAAATGTTGTCCTATCTCGACGAATCTCGCCGAATTGATAACCGTAAAATGCTGCATGACTTAGGAATTACCCTTCAATATCCTAATTTGGAAGCAGGTTTGGCGGCGTGTTTAACCCACGCGATTGATCACGAGAGCATTAAGCATTAGCTTAGGAGCCAAGCAAGAATAACTTGAACCCAGATTTTCCATTAGCACTCTACTGCGGCTGCACA
>JANPPH010000365.1:0-5503 GCA_031428395.1 Gammaproteobacteria bacterium | reverse complement strand
GACGAGCGCAGGGATGCGCGAAGGTAGGGCAACGCAGGAGCAGTTGCCGAGCCAAAATTTAACGAAAAAATCTTGCAGATTCAGCATATTAAACGTCCGCAGTAGATTCCATCTGCCTTTTTTAGGATAATGAATAGAGAGGCTAAGATTTTCTTTTGCAAAAGGAGCTGGTATGTCAACGAGGAAGCTGGAAAATAGAGAATGGAAACCGTACTTCGATCACTTTGCGGCAGAGCTGGAAGGTAAGTACGTCGAAATTGAGGTTGCGGGGTCGGCATTTGGCAGTCAGACTGAATCGGAATGGGCGCCTCTTATCGGAATAACCTATGATCCAAAAAATGATCTACTTGAGATCGCGACAGACAACATAGATCACCTGATTTCAAAACCTCGAGAAATCTATGTAGACGTAGATTTCGAAGGTTTGCACAGTGTTGAAGCCATCGATCCCAACGGCAACAAGCACATAATTCGGCTTAAATCGCCGCTGCTGTTATCACCGCCCTAAGGTCTTTTTGGAAATTGGTGGGAGACACTTGCGGCTGTCTCCCACCATTCTTTCAACACGCAAGCAGTGACATTGCGCTCTACGCCGTCGCCCGTTTCATCAAGGGACGGCGGCGTTTTAGCATCAACCCACTTAGGCCCAATAACATCATCGCAATGGTACCGGGTTCAGGCACCGGGTTGCGGACACTGACATTCAGCGAGTAGGCGTTGCCCGCTTGAACATTGCTTTGATCGAACGTTGCATCGGCCCCCGCACTGATTTGGTTCCCCCCAAAGCCGCCGTCAGGCCGGACGAGGTCAGAAATGAAAGTAGCATTGAATAGACCGTTGGGGAGGTTGAAATAGTCGCTGACTGCGAGGTAATACGTTCCAGTGTAAGTAAGGTTGATACTCCCCAAGAAGGGGTCGCGCCCGTCTGCACTATTTGGATCAGCGGGATCAGAATCATCGGCATAAGCCAATAAAGCGCCGCTGCTATCGAACAACGACAATGCCGCATCGAATGAAAATGGGCTGTTGTCGATATCGAAGTATGCCTCACCTGGATTTGCTTGAAAGCTAAAAAAATCGATGTCGCCGTCTCCTCCATAACCTTGTACGTTAACGGTTGGCAGATTGCCAAAGATGTTGGGATCAAGATTGGGGCTAAAATCCGCGAAACCAATCGCCTGTGCAGTCATAAGCGTATTATTTATACCCATACCATTATTTTCTGCTTCACTGATCATCCCGGCTACGGCAGGTAGCGAAAGACTCGTCAGCAGCATCAACGTGCCAAGTCTTGTTATATTCATAAATTGTATTCCTGTGATTTTTTGATATCAAGAATCTGTGCGCCGAGCGGCGCACAGATTGCCTAAACTACTTATTGAGGCGAGCCTGCGAGCGGCGCTTTTAAGTAGGGAAAGTGGCTGTCAAACATCGACGCATCCACTTTCGCACCATCGGTAAATGGCAGCTGCCCAGAAGGCGCTTGCGCTGCTGGCAATAACTTGCCCATGACTACGCGCAATGCGATATCCACAACATCGTCGCCTGGGCGTCGACCATTGGGGAAACCCGCCGTGTCACCACCGATGACGCCGAGATTACTTTGCATCGAGGCAGACACTGGGGCTGTGTGCGTATTCAAACGTAACATTTCTGCTACGGCGTTGGTTTTATTCAAACCGTTTATACCGGTTAAGAATGCCGTCACCAAATCCGTACGCGGGAAGGCGGTAGGCGCTTGTACACCTGCACTGCCGAACAGCAATTCAATAATTGCTGGCAGCGTGGGGTGGGTCACGTAATCCGCAAACTGCGCGTCATCTTTAGGCTCACTGGCGTTAAAGCGATTTTTGTCCTTTATTCCAATCACTAACTCGTTTACCAACGGAGCCCCTAAACGCGATTGTTGTGCCCATTGACCAAACTCTTGTGCAGGTTGGCTATAGTTTGGGCTGGGTTTTAGGATGCGCGTTTGGCGAAGACTTGCGGTTGTCCAAGCGGCAACAACAGGATGCTGCGCATCGGCGGTCAAGCAACTTTTGTGTACTTCAATCGATAAAGCCGTGACATTCTTGTCCGCCAGGCTATCGGTTTCTGCATCCATAGCGCCAACGGGGTTAGCGATATTGATGAGATCAAACGCCTCACCGAGGTTCACAACGAATGGATCTTTACGTTGCCCAACAAATACACGACCCGGGTACGCGCAATTGGGGATATTGACGCTATAAATATGGGCGTCGGCATAATTGCTATAGTTAGGAATAGATTTGTTGCCGATGTTATCCACAGGTTTCAAAAATACTGCAGCACCAGTTTGAGCGTTTGTGATGGCTTGCGGTGTACCCAGACGACGGTTGCCATTCACCACTTTTACGCTGTAAGACTCAATGACGTTCAGCGCACCGGTATCACCTGCGCCGGGACCAATCTGACCTACGTTAATCACCGGTACTGATACAGTTTTGGTCTGACCGGTGGGGCCGATTTGTAAGGCAATATTCTTCAGTGTATTTTTAAATTGGAACTGAAAGGTAAGATCTTCTTTGGCGTCACCGTTATTGTCGACGTGGATCTCGTATAACGCACTGGGGTCGAGAGCAAAATAGTTCGGACCACCATAAGCATCCTGCAAGGGCACGTAGTTGGCAACCAAGGTGACGAAATCTGCACGCCCTGCTTCATAACTGTTGAACATATAAAAATCGGTAGCGTCTACTTTAGGTTGTTGGGTAATAAAAGGCGCTTCACGATGGCTGGATGCCTGTGCGCTAAGACCTGCTAATGCTAAAGCGATACCAACCGATAATGCGGATACAAAAGGCGTTGCTTTCATGGCTTTCTCCATTGCTCAGTTTATTGATTTGACTTAAAACGTAAGGGGCCCCGTTGCCTATACGCAACGAGCCATGAAATTGGATGTGAGGCGCGGAACATCTGTCTGCGAAGTTATTACGTAATAGAGTTATGACAGCCAATAATCGTTTCGAGACAACACTTTCCACTAATGCACAACGATTCAGCCTGATGCATGTTTTGCTAGCCGATAGTACAATGGCAGGAATCACCTTCCAGGCTAGAAAAAATCGCATGTCCGAGCAGGAAATAGCACTCAGCGCACAAGAACTTGCTTGCCGCACCTGGCTAGTCGCCATTGCTAAGCATGAGGAACAGGCGCTTGGCGCGCTTTATGACGCAACCCTTGGCAAAGTCTTTGCCGTCGCGTTGCGCATCACCGGCAAACCAGAATCGGCCGAAGAAGTTGTTACGGATGTATATATGCAAGTTTGGCGCGACGCTGCGAAATATGATGCGACGCGCGGTAAAGCGCTAACATGGCTCCTAACCATCTGTCGCAGCCGCGCACTCGACTTACTGCGGCGTAGCGATCCAGCACTGCTGCATGAAGATCCTGAAAGTCTAAGCGTCGATTTGGCTCATACCGATGATCCACAAGACTTACTCTTGACGCTGGAGCGTCAGAGCAAAGTGCATGCGGCGCTGGAAACGCTTAACCCGATACAACGGCAGATGGTGGCGCTGGCCTTTTTTAAAGGCTTAAGCCATCAAGAAGTAGCGGATCATTCTGGACTGCCTCTGGGGACCGTCAAAACCCACCTACGCAAAGCATTGGAAGCGCTGCACGACACCTTGACGCTCACTCAGACTAGCGGAGTCTTCGTATGAAACGTCGTGACCCACTAAAAAATCGGGTATTGCCCGAGGACATCATAGAAGAACTGCTTCTGTCCACAACGCCTGTAGCTCCGCCACAAGAACGTGCTAAAGCCATGCGCGCAAAAATTTTGGAGCGCGCTTACGCCAGCAAACCCAACGCTATGCTCGATTTCGTCACGATCCGTGCGACAGAGGGCGTATGGATCAATTTGAACGCTAAAGTGGAGATGAAATTGCTCCATGGCGATGGAACCAGTCGATCGTTTTTGCTGCGAATGCAACCCGGTGGTTCATTGCCAGCCCACGATCATCCCAGCAACGAAGAGTGTATGGTGCTAGAAGGCGAAGTTTGGCTTGGCGACATTGTAGCGCGCACAGGGGACTACCATTTAGCGCCCAAAGGCATTCCACATGGCATGCTAACTTCACCCACCGGCGCGCTGCTATTCTTACGCACGGGACATGTGGGAGCTTGAGATTAGGCGGCCCGGACACTCATTCTCAACAGTGGAATTTTTCGGACAACTTGATCTTCCCCCATTTCCACGGACAGATCATATCGAGATGTTTAGGCTTGAACCCAGATTTTCCGTTAGCACTCTACTGCGGCCGCACAACGCACTGAATCTGCGCGAGAAAAGAAGAAAAACAGTCTGTCACCGTAGAGTGACTACGCCTCCGACTGTTTTTATTCTTTTCTCGCCCCTCTTCAGCACCTTGCGCACCCTCGCTACGAGCCTAATGGAAAATCTGGATTCAACAGAACTATTGTAAAACAGTGTGACGAAGTTAGGGCAAGGGCGGTTGAGTCGCCTTGCTGATATATCGCCAGAGACTATAGAGAGCTCCCAACAGCAGTAGCGTCACCAGAATCACATCGGCATGCTGCTGCAACGTGGGATCGCAGACCAGCGAAACCACAAAAATGGCCAGTGTGAACAGAACCATGCCCAACAGATACCAGAAATATTTTTTGGAGAGCTCGCGCCAACTGCATATCCAGATCGACAGCAGTGCATAAGCTATCAACAGACCCGCCATTAGGCTAAAAGTGATCCGGAACAGATAACGTTCGGGACAGACGATACGACACAACGCCGTCGCGAAGATATCTTGGGCGCCACCCGCTGTTTTGATCGCAGCAGCACCGTCACCATCGCTATCGCTATTACGCGCTGCATAGAGCTCACCCACCACGTTATAGCCCGTGGTCGAGGTGTAGAGTCCAATGAGGATCTGTTTAAGTTTTTCCACCGCCGTATCCGACTCCAGTGGTAACGGCCACAGCCCCACCCCGGCAAAATTATCCTGAAAATAGATTAGATCGTCGGTAAACTGAGTGAAGACGCCACGCGACGTCTTATCATGGCCGGTGGAAGTTAATACAGGTACTATCTTACGTAACACCTCTTTACGATTGGCCCCATGAAATTCGATCTCGATCTTTTGGCGCAACATCTTTTTGGCATCGGTGGTCGGCTCCTGCAAAAAAATCAGCAGATAATCGACCAGCGCATGGGGGTTGTTACCCGCGAGCAGGATGGTTTCGAGCGTTTTAAAAACGGGTCTCTGCTCCAGTGTGGAAACATCCAGGCCGAGCATAATATTGAGCTTCAGCCTATTAGGATGCGCCGGCAACCGTTGCGCCAGCTGCTCGACGAACTTCACAATTTTGGCGCTCTGCTCCACCTCACCGCTAAAATGGTCAAATACCAGCGTCACCCCATCCCCCTGTGCCCAGGAGGGGTCGCCCAACTGAGGTACGATGTCGCCCAATAGGCTGGCATCCGTGTGGGTAAACTTCTGCGTCACCGCCGCCGCACTC
>JANPPH010000364.1:0-7666 GCA_031428395.1 Gammaproteobacteria bacterium | reverse complement strand
CTGTATTGCCGGGTTTCACAGATCCCCACACCGGGCGCTTGCTACAAATGGACGGGATTTTTTTCCGGTCATAATCCTAAAAAAGGCAGTTGGCATCTACTGCGGACGCTTAAATATGCTGAATCTGCAAGATTATTTCGTTAAATTTGGCTCGGCAACTGCTCCCGGCGCTGCCCTACCTTCGCGCATCCCTGCGCTCGTCACCGTAGGGGTGACTACGGCTTCGCCAAAATTTAACGAAATAATCCTCCATCTTCAGCATCTTAAGCGCCCTCGCTACGTTTCCAACTGCCTTTTTTAGGATAATCCTATGCGCGTAGCGATTGTTAGCACATCGGACGGCATGCCTGGAGGATTCGCTGCAGCCTATCGGCTACATAAAGGACTTCGTCGACAGGCTATTGATTCGCTAATGGTGGTCGGTAAAAAAACGCGGGATGATGCAAGTATTGTCGATGACCCACGCTTCTTGGCAAAAGTATGGCGAGCCATTGCGCCAAAACTAGATCGTATACCCAATAAATTTACAGGGGTGCCCACCAAGAAAATTTCTTCTGCATGGGTTCCGAATAATACATTTTCCCGTGTACAGGCGTTGAATCCAGATGTGGTTAATTTACATTGGATAAATAACGGCTTCTTACGCCTGGAGGCGCTAAGCAAGTTCAGGCAACCGTTGGTATGGACGCTTCACGACATGTGGGCTTTCGCCGGCGGCGAGCATTACGTGGGCGAGTGCAACCGCTATCAAGTCGGTTACACGCCACACTCGCGGCCTTCGCATGAACGTGGTTGGGATGTGAATCGCTGGATTTGGCATCGCAAGCAGCGTGCCTGGGCTAACTTGCGCAATCTGACAATTGTGACGCCAAGTCACTGGCTTGCGGAGTGCGCAAAACGATCAGTATTGTTTTCTGACACCAGAATCGAAGTCATTGCCAATGGCATAGACCACCACCGCTTTAAGCCGATTGGCCGCGACACAGCACGACAGATTTTGGGTCTACCGCAGGACAAGCGCTTGATACTATTCGGTGCAGTGAATGCCACCAGCGACACGCGCAAGGGCTTTCACTTGCTTAAATTAGCCTTGCAGGAAATGAGAGACGAATCACCACACACTGAATTGGTTGTATTCGGCGCATCGGCTGGTATTGGCGAGGCGGACTTCGGACGCACATGTCACTACTTGGGCCGTCTCCATGACGAAATTAGCTTAGCGTTGGTCTATGCCGCAGTAGATGTGTTCGTCGCGCCGTCTATCCAAGACAACTTACCCAACACCGTACTGGAGTCTCTTGCGTGTGGCACCCCCGTGGTGGCCTTCAATATCGGTGGCATGCCAGACATGATCGAGCATCAGCAAAACGGTTATCTAGCCAAGGCTTTTGAAGCGCAAGATTTTGCCACTGGATTGCAGTGGGTATTAGCTAGTAGCCAGCGTTGGCAACAGTTGTCACAACGGGCGAGGCAGAAGGTAGAGCAGCAGTTTACCCTGGAGATACAAGCGCAAAATTATTTACGCCTGTTCAAGCAAATTATTAAGCAGTAGAATCGTAGTCTGCTAATCGTAGTCTGCTATTTAATAAAGATCAGGAGTTGCTATGAAATTTGCGTCGTTGTTGCTAGGTGTGGCGCTGAGTGCATTGGCTGTCTCTGCCAACGCAGCCTGTTCTATGCAGGGGATGGACATGAAATCTAGTGCTAAGTCCATGGATCAGTCAGTGCACAAAGCGCAGGGGAAGGTAGACAAAGTCGATAAGGCCGCCGGCAAGGTGACGATCAGCCATGGCCCCGTGGCTAGCTTAAAATGGTCCGCGATGACGATGACTTTCGCAGTCAAAGACCCCAGTATATTGGATTCCGTTAAGCCGGGAAGTAAAGTGGATTTTGACATTGTCAAAGAGCACGACGGCAGTTTTGCCATCAGCAAAGCGACGCCAGCAAAGTAAATTGTAAAAATGGATGATTGGGACGCGGCGTTTTTAAAGCGGTCGCCGATGTTTGAACCGTTAAGTCTTTATGCGCAACAATTCGAACATCGGCTGGATTGGCCTGATCTTGCTGATTATCAACGTATCATTGATGCTGCAAAGAATTCCATTTTAACGGCTAACGGTGCCGCACTTAATGTTGTACCGCAAGCGCCTAAGTCAAATGTGTTTAACCAAAGATACGAACCGCGTATTTATCTTCGTGGTGAACTTCAAGCGCGTTGTCGCGACTGGCATGACCTCTTCAATGTGTTGGTGTGGGTAACATTCCCACACAGCAAAGCGGCCCTCAACCAACGCCACTATCAAGCGGCGCTACCTCGCTCAACAATCCCACATCGCACTCAAAATCGCAGCCGCATCGAAGATACATTAACCCTGCTCGACGAAGGTGGCGTTATCGTGGCGTCATCGGATGAAAAGTTTTTTCAGATGCTTCGAGATCGGCAGTGGAAAGACTTATTTTGGCACCACCGCGCAGAGGTGTTGGAAAAAATGAATGTCTTTCTATTCGGTCATGCTTTATATCAAAAGGCATTAGAGCCCTATGTCGGGGTGTCTGGGAAGGCGATTTGCGTCCTTGTCGATGAGGTTTTTTTCTCTTGCACTCTAGAGCAAAAACTTGCGACCGTTGATGTTAAAGCCAGTGCGTTGTTGCGCGACCAGCACAGTTTCAATTCGCCGTCCGATTTTCCCGCTTTTCCTTTATTAGGCATGCCGGGGTGGACGGAAGACAATAGGTTTGAACAGTTTTACGACAATACCCACTATTTCAGGGCCAAGCCCAATTTTGCTAATTCGGTGGTTTGAACCTAGAAAAGGCAGTTGGAATCGTAGCGAGGGCGCTTAAGATGTTGAAGATGGGAGATTATTTCGTTAAATTTTGGCGAAGCCGTAGCCCCCCCTACGGTGACGAGCGCAGGGATGCGCGAAGGTAGGGCAGCGCCGGGAGCGGCTGCCGAGGAGCAGTTTCCGAGTCAAAATTTAACGAAAAAATCTTGCAGATTCAGCATCTTAAACGTCAGAAGTAGATTCCAACTGCCTTTTTTAGGTTGAACGTCGAATAGCGTTTCGCAGGGTTAGAGCTTAATATCGGCATAGTCCTAACAACCAAGACGCAAAGGCCGATAAATCGAGTTAGGAAGTGAGTTCCTTGACTATTTGCCTAAAATGGCACTATGCTGGTAGTTAACTTTAAGGTTAAAAATGCGATTCTGATGCGTAAACGCCGCCAAAAACTAGTTCGCACAATCAGCGTGATGCTGGTTATGTTGTGGCTGGTGTTTGCGTTGCAACCGAGTGTCATGGCGGCTATTGCGACTTATCAGGCCGCACCTGATTGCGACAGCCAAATGGCGGATATGCCCGATTGCTGCGAACAGGCAAAAATAACGATAAGCGCCGAAAAAGGTGACTGCTCACCTGCAGTCTGTGCGGCGATGCAAAGTCTCGATCAGCAGGACATAGATCAACCCTCACCTGCTCGACTTGTTCAACAAAGCATGGCTCCGCCTACTGGAGTCATCGGTTTAGCAAGTGATTTTTGTGGCGCGCACTCCAGCGTCTATCAGCGCCATCAGTCTAGTCCTCTTCCGCCTCATCCTACGCTGCAGTTCTGCACACTTCTGATTTGATTTCGCGCTTCTAAGACGAGTTGTTGTGACGACTTTTACTTTAGGAGCGAGATCATGCTTTATTTTCGATCGGCTATTTTGGCCGTTTTATTGGCGTTGCTAATTTCGCCTGCGCAGGGCGCACCACCGTCTGTCTCACTGCCTATTTTAACCTTGGCGGAGTCGGAGCGTATGGCACTGGAACACCATCCGCTACTGTTACAAAGCGCCGCGCAAATTCAAGCTGCAAATGCCCGGGCTATGGCGAGCGATCAGTTGCCTGATCCGCAAATTAATTTTGGGCTACAGAATGTTCCGATAGACAGTTTTGCGTTGAACAAAGATGACACCACCATGGTGACAGTCGGCATCGCGCAAATGTTCCCGCCTCAGGGTAGTCGGCGACTCAAGCGGCAGGCGGCAGACCAATCGACCGTTGCGGCCAAGGCCGAGCGCCAGGATATCGCGGCGCGCATTCTCCGCGATGCCCGGCGTGCTTGGTTAGAACTGTTTTATCTTGATAAAGCCTTACAAGTAAACCGCACCACCTACGAAATATCCGCACAGATGGTAGAGGCAGAACAAGCGCGCTACCGTACCGGGGCATCGCAACAACTCACTGTGCTGCGCAGTATTTTGGAGCGAGACGAGCTGTTGGTGCAAGAGAAGGAACTTCTCCTGCAACGCCAGCAGGTCGAGTCGACACTATTGCGTTTAATGAGTAGTGACTACCGGCCACTTCGTTTACCCGACGCATTCCCTGCTATGTCACCACCTTTACCGCTATCACGAATTCTCGATAGCATTTCCAGTCACCCCCAAGCGCAAATGGTCGATGCACAACGGCGTGCTGCCGACTTTGACACTGCGCGCGCCAAGCGAAGTTACGCTCCGGAGTTTGGCCTCGAAGCGGATTACGGCTATCGTGCTGCACGTGATATGACTGGCGAGCAACTTCCGGGAATGCTGTCGGCGAAACTGGTGATGAGTTTGCCCCTGTTTCCGGCCAATCGCCAAGATGCTCTGGTAGAGGAGAGGCAGGCACTGGAACTAGGGTTGCGCTATCAACGTGACAATGTGCTGAGAAGTCTTCAACAACAAATACGCAGCCAATATGCCGCATACGATAATTTGCAGCAGCGCGTGGCCCTCGTCGAACAACAATTGCCGCGTGTTGAACAAACTGTCCAAAGCGGGCTCACGGCATTTCGTAATGGTCGTGGCGAACTTGCACAAGTACTTTCCCTCCTGCATGAGCGCCATGCCGCTGCTTTGCGCAAATGGCGTTTGCAAACGGATGCTGTCTTGGCAAGCGTTGAACTTGCCTATCTTTCTACAACAACTGAGGCTATACCATTTGAGGAGCTTTCTCATGAACCTAAGTAAGAAACTATTCTTTGCCTTGTTGCTAGGTGTCCTTGGTTTAGGCGCTGGATTTGGCTGGTGGCTGAACTCGCGATCAGCGTTTTCTGCCGTCGAGGCTGTGGATTTATCGCCAGTGAGCAAGACGCCCAAAACGCTTTATTATCGTCACCCGATGAATCCAGTAATCCATTCTGACAAACCTGCAAAAGACGATATGGGCATGGACTATATCCCCGTTTACGCCGAAGAGGATGCATCAGCGTCGAGTGCTGATACGATTCGTATCGATTCGCGCATGGTGCAGAACCTGGGTGTACGCGTAGGGATTGTAGAGCAGCGCTCGTTTAGCCGTGCGATTGATGTGGTAGGCACTGTCGTTGTTGATGAGCGTGGCGTAAGTTCGCTTAATCCAAGAATAAGTGGCTGGGTTGAACGTCTGCACGTCAAGGCAGTGGGCGATGTGGTCGAGCGTGGTCAAATGTTAGCTGAGATTTATTCGCCGGAGTTGTTGAATGCGCAGGAAGAATATCTTGTTGCGCTGCAAACGGCACAACGCTTCGCTCAGATGGGCAATGTTCATGCGCAGGGTGACGCGCAAGCATTGGTCGCGGCAGCGCGTGATCGTTTACGGCTCTTAAATGTGGCGACACAGGATATTGTGGCATTGGAAAAGGGTGCGCCCGCACGGCGAACTCTCGCCATACGTGCCCCCCATCGCGGTATCGTGACGGAGCTTTTGGTGCGTGAAGGCAATTATGTATCGCCAGAAATGAAATGGTACTCGCTCGCAGACTTATCCAAGGTGTGGGTGAATGCACAAATCAACGCCAGCCAGCTCGCATGGGTAAAGCAAGGCGACCCTGTTACGTTGACCTCCTCGTTTCTGCCTAAACACGATTGGCTTGGGAAAATTGATTATCTTTATCCAACGGTCAACAACGAAACACGCACGGTTCAGGCGCGGTTAGTCTTCGATAACCCTAACGGTTTGCTGCGTCCAGGTATGTATGCGAGTGTGCGCATTGATACTGCTGCGCAACAATCGGTGTTAGCAGTGCCGCGTGAAGCGGTGATTCGTACCGGCGCGCAAGAAATAGTGATGCTCGCGCTGGGCGACGGTCGATTTAAACCAGCGCAAGTACGCACGGGCCTGGAAAATGACTCGCATATCGAAATCACCGCAGGCTTACGCGAAGGTGAATCCGTTGTTTTGAGCGGTCAATTTTTGTTAGACGCTGAAGCAAGCTTTCAAGGCGCAACGGCGCGTCTTGAAGGATCGGCTGAAGCATCAAACATGGGATCAATGTAAGCATGATTTTCTCGGTCATTGAGTGGTCATTGCGCAATCGCGTGTTGGTTTTATTTGCCACCGTTTTGATATTAGCGTGGGGCATATATGCCGCCTATAACACGCCGGTGGATGCTATTCCGGATTTATCGGATACGCAGGTCATTATAAAAACCAGCTATCCCGGACAAGCGCCTCAAGTAGTCGAAGATCAGGTCACGTACCCCTTAGCGACAACACTGTTGGCGGTGCCTGGCGCAGTCACAGTGCGGGGTTATTCCTTTTTTGGTGATTCTTTTATCTATGTCTTGTTTGAAGACAAGGTTGATCCTTACTGGGCGCGTTCACGCGTGTTGGAATACCTCAATCAGGCTCAGTCGAAATTGCCATCGGGCGTGACGCCTACCTTGGGCCCGGATGCGACGGGTGTGGGTTGGGTGTATGAATATGCCTTGATTGATCGCACCGGCAAACATGATCTCGCGCAACTACGATCCTTGCAAGACTGGTTGTTAAAATTTGAATTGCAACGCCTGCCAGGCGTCGCCGAAGTGGCCACGATTGGCGGCATGGTCAAGGAATATCAGGTAGAAGTCGATCCCGATAAATTGTTGGCCTACGGCATTACACTGGCGCAGATCACCCAGGCAATTCAGCGTGCTAACGGTGAGACCGGTGGATCGGTGATTGAAATCGCCGGTGCTGAATACATGATTCGCGCACGCGGCTACATTCATACGTTGAGTGATCTACAACGCATCCCCGTTGGACTATCGAGTACCGGCATTCCTGTAACACTGGCGCAAGTCGCGCGTGTTCAACTTGGCCCGGAGTTACGCCGTGGTGTTGCAGAGCTCGATGGCGAAGGAGAAGTTGTCGGTGGCGTTATCGTCATGCGCTACCAAGCGAATGCGTTGGACACGATCAAACGCGTCAAACAAAAATTGGCCGCGCTCAAGAGTTCGCTGCCACCTGGGGTGGAAATTGTCGAAACCTACGACCGTTCGGCGCTGATAGAGCGGGCGGTAGCGAACCTTGCAGAAAAATTACTCGAAGAATCGTTAGTCGTGGTATTGGTGTGCCTGGCATTTTTGTTCCATCTACGCTCTTCGTTGGTTGTCATCATCAGTTTGCCCGTCGGTATTGTTGTCGCGTTTATTATCATGCATGCGCAGGGCGTGAATGCCAACATCATGTCGCTAGGCGGCATCGCCATCGCCATTGGTGCCATGGTGGATGCAGCAATTGTCATGATTGAAAATATGCATAAGCATCTTGAACGTGCGGGTCCCAATGCGGATCGTTGGTTAATCACGGAACTTGCGGCGAAAGAAGTCGGGCCCGCGTTGTTTTTCTCATTACTCATCATCACTGTATCCTTTTTGCCTATTTTTACGCTGGAGGCG
>JANPPH010000363.1:0-7707 GCA_031428395.1 Gammaproteobacteria bacterium | reverse complement strand
AATGCGCCGATGCCATTGCGCCTCGCCCAAAGAAATAAGCCGACGTTAGCTTCGCGGAAACGATAAATAGATTGCATCGGATCGCCAACCAAAAACAACGTCCGACCGTCATCGGGTTGCCATCCTGCAGTAAGGCGTTCCAGCAATAGGTATTGGCTAAAAGAGGTATCTTGAAATTCATCAACGAGTAAGTGGCGAATGCGGTAATCCCAGGATAAAGCGAGATCGCTGGGCGCTTGAGGAGCCCCTAAAGCGTGTATGGCCGCCAAGGAAATTTCAGTGAAATCGACGCGGTTGTGCTGACGAAAGACTAGCAAAAGTTCCGCTGCTGCCAGGGGCAATAACTCAGTGAGTGCACTTAGCACTTGCCATTGAGTTTCGCTGTAGTGGGGCGAGGGAAGGTGATGCAGGGCGATCAATTGGCGCTGTAATGGTTCAAAAGACTCCAGCTCAGTGACAAGCGACTTAAAACGCTCCTTCATGTTCTGGTAAAGAGTCTTTTTTGCTTTGTCGCTGGTGCTGCTGGGGGCCGGAAAGCCATTCCGCTTATCAATCTGGATGCGCCAGGTGTCGCTTGTGGTGAGTAGTAGGCCACTGAGCGCGCACCAAAGCGCTAAATCAGACCATTCATCGCCCGGGAGTTCCGACAATGCAACACATGGCACCAACGGGTGAGCTGGAGAATCAAGCTTTAAATTCGTCGCTGCAAACTCGCTTAAAGCGAGCAATTCTGCAACGAGATGCCGGGGAAAGTTCGTGCGTAATTTGCTCAGCGCTGCTGCAATCGCTTCCTGCAATGCATTTTCTAACAGGGCGCGTAGATCAGGCTGGGATTTGATATCGGCAACATGGCGCAACCATTGGTCGCGCCTGCCTAACATGACAACAAGCAGTTGTTCAGCCACCGGCCAATTGTTATCCAAGTGTGTTAACAAGCACGCAATGGGTTTTGACCAGGCATCGTTGGCATCCAAATGCGCAAGCGTATGGCGTGCGGCAGTGCGATAGTGTTCAGAAGCGTCGCCGAGTAATTCCGGTTGAGCGCCGAAACGACTTAGGACTGGCATTTGTTGCGTAAGGGTACGACATAGCGAGTCGATGGTTTGGATACGCAGGCGGCTAGGATGATCGAGTAGCTGCCACTGCATCGATTGATCATGCGCCAACGCAGCGCGTGCTATTTTCCCGATTTCGCTGTCTGGATTAGCGTTGACATCTTGCAGTGCATTAATGATACGCCCGCGCATCTCGGCCGCCGCTTTGCGGGTGAAGGTGATCGCAACAATTTCTTCGGGCGATTCTACCGTGGCCAGGAGGGTCAAAAAACGGCGTGTCAGTAACTCAGTTTTGCCTGACCCCGCTGGCGCTTGAATAATAAACGATTGATGAGGATCAAGGGCCTGACGGCGTTGTTGACTGTCGGCGATAACCGCAACGGTATCAGTCATTATCATCCACTTCTAGCTCACGCTCATTAATTCTGCACAATGCAGTGAGATGACAGCTCAGGCACGTTGCAGATTCTTTTGGGTCAACCCGCGCATCGCCAAGACGAAAATTCTCACTCAGCCCTTCAAGTAGCGTTTTCCAATGCTGCATTAAATCCGGCCACGTGCTGACCTCCAGTGCATATTTAGAATCGCTAAAGTTGTCGATTTGGGGTGAAACCCCACTATCACTCGCAAGCCCGAGCATTTTCATGGCGCCGAGTTTAACTTGACCGAACATCAAGGCAGCGACATCACCATCATGAAAGACTCCATAGATAGGCATTTGCGGTTCTTTGGGCCGAGGACCAAACCAATCGCCAGGACTGGTGTTGGAGGTCTTATAGTCGATGATGACATAGCGCCCATCAGAGAGGCGATCGAGGCGGTCTATCTTGCCTTTGAACTGCAGCTGTCCCACGGTTAATAACTGCTTTTGTTCGAAGGCTGCGACCGTAAAGGGTGCCCTGTCGCGCTCCAGGGCCAACCAGGCAAGTAGAATTTGCTCAAGTCGTTGTTGTTCTATCGCGAGGAACGCGGCGGTGAGGGTTGTTGGACGCTGTGTCGCCATGTCAGTCAACGCTCGCGCGACCGCCGTGTGAACTAAGCGCAGCAATGCATCGTCACTACATGCGTGTAACGCTTCAAGCGAGCTCAAGGTCTTCCAGGTATATTCCAAGGCCGCATGAATAAGAATGCCGCGTTCGCGTGGTTCAAGGCCTGGGTGTGGCGATGGCATTGGATTAGCGCCGAGGCGAAACTGGGCGAAGGCGCGAAAGGGACAAGCGGCTTGATGCTTGATAACAGCGGTTCCGCCACTCACCAGCGTGCCGGGCGCCAACGGCGTCGCTTGAGCGTCAAGCAGAGTCTCTATGCTGCGTGAGCGAAAAACAGATTCGCTAAAGCTGGGCTGGGCGTCAAACGCGATTTGTTGCGCATCGATATGGATGCAATCTTGGAGCAAGGGACTAGCGCGTAGCGCTTGGTCGCCCTCGGCGACGGGGTAACTTGCAATGACTTGTGTCGCGCTAGCCCATAAACGTTGCGTGAGGGTACGGGCAAATATTAATTCGCGCGCCGAGGATGAATGGGGAAGGCCAAATTTTTGCTGTAGTGCCAACGGCAGAAAAGGATTGGGGTGCGCAGGAGGAGGCCATGCTGTGTCATGCAGGCCCATTACCCACATTGCGTCGAATCTTAGTCCTGATGTTTCTAACATACCCATAATTTGAATCGGTGCAGGATCGCTTTGGGGTTGGAATATTGTGTCGTTGGCAAGCTGAACGAGCATGGACAACGCTTGATTAAACGTGATTCTCGGCGTTGTGCAGTCGTCCAACGTTGCGAGTTCTGATAAGCACTCTTGCCACGCGGCTACGGTTTGAAATTCTTCGCTGTTAAGCGATCGCTCTCCTGGCCAGCCGAGACGATTTAGCAAGCGTCCGCAGGTCGCAGCCCAGGCGCTAGGCGCCTGATAGCGGGGCATGCGTTGTGTTTCGCCGATAAACGCAGCTAAACGCTCGAACAATATCGGCAGATGCGGCGGCGCGGAACGTGGGCCAGATTTTAGCGAACTCTCCAACAGCGTACTTAGATCAAGACGCAGATCGCCACGTTCGCGTAGCCACACATCCAATAATGCGCGCCCCGATAACTCGTGCTCTGCCCCAGCAATGAAAGGAGTGCGGAGGAGGTAACTGATATCATCCAAGGCGGCTGCGTTGTGCGCAATACGCAGCGCTAACAATGCGCTATGGATCACTGGATAATTACCAAGCGGCAATCCCAGTGAGATGTTAAAGGCGCGGATCTCAGCGTTTGGCGTAGTAATAAGTGTCGCCGCGGGATGGCAAACTTCGGTGAAAATGCGTTCAATCTGCGCCCGTGATTGCTGCAGATTTAGTGCCACGATGCCAATTGAAAGTTGTGAATCTTGTTGCAACAGATGGCGCGCCCAGCGCGCAGCCAATTCAATTTCGGCTTCGGTGCTCGGTGTACTGATGCGCTGCACAGGCGCGTCACGCTGGCTGGCATTGTCCACGTGCTCTATGGTGTGATCCCGTGAGGCCAACCACTCGAAAAATTGCGCCTGCTGCGGCGTTAGCGCGTCAAACCCTGCTAACAAAATATGCGGAGCAATGTCTGTAACGCCCTGCTCTATAAACGGTCGAAGGGAATCCGGTAACAGACTGTCATCAATGGCATTGAGACGCCTGCATTCTGTAGAAAACCCTTGCGCCCATGCGTAAAAAGCGCGACATTCTTCATTTACATTGAAATCTGTCGAGACTAAATCAATTCGCCATTCATGAAGCAAAGACCACGCGAGCTGGGCTTGTCGCGCGGTAGTTCTAATTTGCAATAACTCGTCAGCGTATGACGATTGGGTGATAATTCGCTCCCACAACGCTAAAGCCTGGTTCGGTCGTAATACGCGTTGAAGGTGAGACGATGAAGGAGCTTTCTCTTGCGCCTCATTCCAAAGGCGCATCAGCCAAGCAGACCAGGGCAGTATATCGGCGCTGCGCCATACTGTTGCGTTTCGTGCTTCTTGGTAGGAATCAAAAGCACTGCGCAGCCAGCGCGCTAGGCGACGATTTGCCGTGACAACGGTCGCGCCGTTGGCGATGGCGGCGAATAGCGTTGAATAGTTAGAGTTTAGGTGTGGCACGGCGGGGTAAAGATAACATGTTTGGCGCGAAAAATCTGGCGCAAGAGCTACTGTGTTTATTAATAGGATTGCGGGATTTTACTAGGTATTAGACAAGCCCATGCACAACCAAAAGTCAAAAATTAAAACACTATTGTTAGCATCAGGAACTGTGCCAGGTGCGGCATTTGGCACACAAGGGCCAATCCCAGGGGGCCTCGACCTAACGGGCACTGTATTTGGCATGTTGGCATTAGCGATATTTGTGCTTGCCTATGTGTTAGTCATCGCCGAAGAATTTCTTCATTTACGTAAATCCAAGCCAGTAATAGTGGCGGCGGGTCTTATTTGGGCTTTGGTCGGTACTGCTTATGCGCTGGCAGGGGATACGCAAACAGCCGGCACGCTTTTTCGCGCAATTCTGCTTGAATACGCCGAGTTATTGCTATTTTTAATCGCTGCTATGACTTATGTCAACACCCTGCAGGAGCGTAATGTGTTTGATGCATTACGGGCTTGGCTGGTGTCATCTGGATTTTCCTTACGTACGATCTATTGGCTTGCAGGATTGTTGGCATTCTTTATTTCGCCTGTGGCCGATAATCTCACCACTGCCCTGCTCATGGCTGCGGTGGTATTGGCCGTTGCGGGGGGCAATACGGCGTTTATTGTGCCGTCCTGCATAAGTGTTGTGGTGGCAGCGAATGCGGGCGGCGCCTTTAGCCCTTTTGGCGACATCACTACGCTGATGGTATGGCAAAAAGGTATGTTGGAATTTCAGCAGTTTTTCTATCTATTTTTACCGGCGGTGGTGAATTGGTTAGTGCCCGCGTTTATTATGAGTTTCGTCGTGCCACAGGGCCATCCTGAACCGTTGCGCGCTGCGGTGCGTGTGAAGCAGGGCGCCTACGTCATCATGGGGCTTTTTGCCCTAACGTTGGTCTTGTCTGTCTTATCGTTTCAGCTGCTCCATTTGCCGCCTGTGCTAGGCATGATGACAGGTGTGGGATTGCTAAAACTTTACAGCTATCAATTGAAACGCAACCATAGCCGCACCTCGAACGGTCGCAAACAATTGCCGCTGTTGGAAAGTACCGCTGAGCCGTTTGACGTCTATAAAAACATGGAACGTATCGAGTGGGACACGTTGATGTTTTTTTACGGGATAATTTTATGCGTCGGCGGTTTAGGTGCTATTGGCTATTTAGCCATGCTGTCCAATGCTATTTATGGGGTAGATCCGACCACCGCCAATATTTTCATTGGTCTGCTCTCGGCGCTGATCGACAATATACCCGTCATGTACGCAGTGCTTACGATGAACCCTACGATGTCGGACGGCCAATGGTTGTTAGTAACGCTA
Organism: Gammaproteobacteria bacterium; assembly: GCA_031428395.1. GTDB lineage: Bacteria > Pseudomonadota > Gammaproteobacteria > JAADHS01 > JAADHS01 > JANPPH01. Next base: position 2,207 of record JANPPH010000363.1, on the reverse strand, counting down.
ACGGCTGGCGTCGGTGGTTCACTGCTCTCGATTGGTTCTGCGGCCGGTGTGGCCTTAATGGGACAGGCCAGAGGCATCTATACGTTCTCTGCACACTTAAAATGGAGCTGGGCAGTGGCGTTGGGGTTTGCTGCTAGTGTGGTTACGCATATGGTGATAAATCAGGACTTACTTTGAAAGGTTTGGCAACTACTCAGCTCTTTCTAATCCTGAACCATTTTCTTAGCTTGTCTTGCACCCCGTAGATGCTGCCGAGCACTGCAAGGCTTTGAGGATAAGACCCGCAGGGGCATCGCATGGATGCGATGCGTTCCTCCGCAGCACAAGGACGTGCTGTGGAGGAACTCCCTCAAAGCCTGAAGCGCGCAGGGAACCCGCAGGGCTGCATCTCCGGGGCGGTTTTTCTTTTGGTTACTTTTCTTTGTGCCGCCCACAAAGAAAAGTAACTCGCCTTCGGGTGCGAGAACCCGATTAAATAACATACTGGCCGTAGGCCATTCCAAACCTTAGGGTGATGGGATATGGCGACGATGTTGAAACAGGCTCGTAAGTTGAAATCAATTTGGGCAAGTTAATTGAAGGCCTTCGGCCAGCGTGATTGCGTCTATGGGGGGGGCAAGAAAGGCAGCAAAAACAGGGAAAACTGCGTTGAAATAATTATAGTTACAAAGAACTTTCAAGGCACAACCACAAATAACAAATACAATTCATAGCTAAACAATATTAAGTAGCCCACGATCAACATATGAAGAATATGCGAGACACGAAAAATCCGAATCCATTTGAAGTGGTAATGAGCCGCGAGTAGTACGATGCCAACCGATGATAGAGTAACTTTGGCAATAACAAACGCTGAATCATTCCATTCCAAGAAAAAGCGCATGATGGGGTTTACTTCTACGGCGCCGTGTTGCATCAGGCGTAACGTCAGAAAGGCATCACCGCAACTCAGCAAGAGCAATGTAACGCACAGCGCTAAGAGCGACGGGTGGTAGCGATCAAAATAGGATTTGGCTAAATCAGTGGTGCGTCGGCTAGCGGAACGGTGGCCTTGCCAGCTAGTCGGCGACAGAGGGTTGGTTTTTTTGCTGCGCCTGTCTTTTTTTCGCCGACAGTCAGCCGCCAACTGGGAATCCAATTTCGCAGGGGGGGCGGGTAAGTGCTTGTCTGATTCCATGTTTTAAAAGTCGCTATATAGGCGCCATAGCGCGTTATCTTCTTATAGGTCAACCTAGCGCATAAATCATGCCATTTTACAATTATGATTAAAATCAATTAGTTGATAGGATTGTTCATTCGGCGGTGGAAAGAAATTCGACAAATTATTGTTTTGTAGTCCTAGGCTTACAAAAAAAGACCGAAAATCCCTACAAGAAAAAACGAAATATACTGATTATCTTGCTAAATTTACTCGTAATAGTTGTTATGATAAACCCCTGCAGAATGTTATTGCGGCCAGCGCGCTTAAGTCGCGCTAGCTTGCAGTACTGCTTGTAGGGGGGGTGTCTGTTATTTTGGTCTGCTTGGGAGGGCCAAAGAATCTCAACGGGGAGTGCGAGGTTTTTTGGGTGGCACTGAAATGACGGACATTAAACCCAGATTTTCCATTAGCCTCGTAGCGAGGGCGTGCAATGCACTGAAGATGGGCGAGAAAAGAAGAAAAACAGTCGGAGGCGTAGTCACTCTACGGTGACAGACTGTTTTTCTTCTTTTCTCGCGCAGATTCAGTGCATTGTGCGGCCGCAGTAGAGTGCTAATGGAAAATCTGGGTTAAACCCACATTCGATTTAAATTTAAAATCTTCCAATTTTTTTGCGTCTAGAATCCCAGCAGCCGAACGTATTTGCCCAGAACAAATCCGCGACAGAAGTTATGCGTTATACTTCGCCGCTTGGGTCAAAAAAATCGATTAAACTTACTGGGGGAGGGCTTATGCTACAAAAAATTGTTGTGCGCTCGATTCAATTGCTGGTCGCCCTGTTTTTCACCTTCTGCGCACTTTCTTGGTTTGGCTCATTGCTGGTTATTCCTCTTGCAGTGTGGTTTAACTTGATTGGTTTGTTGTCGGCGATTGGTTTCAATTCCTTGTTCGCGGCAGTCGTGTCAATACCATTGCTGGTCGCAGGGCTTTTCTATCTGCACAAGATTCCTCATCTTTCTTGGACCTTATTTGATATCGGCATGAACGTTGTGCATTTGGGTCTGGC
>JANPPH010000362.1:0-3425 GCA_031428395.1 Gammaproteobacteria bacterium | reverse complement strand
TCATGACGTCCTAATGCAATGAGCACCGGGCATTGCACCTGCGCTAACTGCGGTCGCATGTCCGTGTTATGCAAAAGGGTTAAGGCGCCGCGCAGTGCTTCGGGCTGCGGTGTGGGTTGTTGCAGTAATCGCGCGCGCAGTGTGCGAATGAAAGTGCGTGGGTCTGAGTCGCCCCAGCCTAGTAAGGCTAAAAATCGGTCCAGCGTAGCTGAGTAATTATGCTCAAGGTCATGCGCAAATTGATTGAGTGATTGCGGTGACATGGCATGTGGCCAATCGTCATCGCGCACGAAGCGCGGCGAGCTGGCGGCTAACACAAGTTTTGAAATGCGCTGTGGCAAAGTAGCCGCTACTTGCGTCGCAATTAATCCGCTGAATGACCAGGCCAACCACATGGCGCGAGGCGGCGCTGCGGCGAGCACCTCTTGTGTAATCGTCGCAAGCTCATAATTGTTGGGCATAGTGCTGCGCCCATGGCCCGGCAGATCTATCAAGGTCACACGATATTGCTGCGCTAAGACATCGGCAAAATGGTCCCAAATGTTGCTATTCAATCCCCATCCATGGAGTAACACTATATCTGGCCCCATGCCGCGCGTTTCGCTGTATACGCTCATAAAATCGTCGCTAAAGTCTCGAGCAAATGGTCAATATGAGATTCGGTATGGGCCGCGCTTAGACTGACGCGTAGTCGGGCAGTGCCATCGGGAACAGACGGCGGCCGTATGGCGGGAATTAGGATGCCACGTTGTTGCAAGGCGGTGCTAATGGCCATCGCCTTTTCATCCGTGCCTAGGATTATCGGTTGTATCGGCGTAGGCGAAGGCATTAGCGGCAATCCCAATTGTTGTGCGCCTGCGCGAAAGCGTGCAATGAGCGCGCGTAGATGCTCGCGCCGCCATGATTCATTTTGCATAACGCCTAAGCTCGCACGCGATGCCTCGGCGATAGCAGGCGGCAAGGCAGTGGTATAAATATAACTTCGCGCTTGTTGAATGAGTGTCTCAATCAATTCCTCGCTACCTGCCACGAAGGCGCCAAAGCTGCCAAACGCCTTGCCTAGCGTGCCCATGAGGATGGGTACTTCGTCGATGCTAAGCGCATAATGTTCAACCGTGCCGCCACCGTTTTGTCCAAGCACACCAAAGCCGTGCGCGTCATCAACCATCAACCAGGCGTTGTGTTGTTGGGCTAAGGCCGCCAAGTCGGGTAATGGTGCGAGATCGCCATCCATGCTAAACACGCCGTCGCTGACGATGAGTTTGCGGCGATATTCAGTGCTAGATAAAGCGCGGGCAAGTGAAGTTAGGTTATGGTGCGGATATCGATGGAGCTGGCCTCGTGATAATAATGCGCCGTCAATCAAGGAGGCGTGATTGAGGCGATCTTCAAATACGCCGTCGCCATGTTGGGCTAGTGTTGCAATAATTCCGAGATTCGCCATATAACCGGTGGAAAACAACAGTGCACGCGGTCGCCCGGTAAACGCGGCTAACTCTTCCTCCAAGGCATGGTGTGCGGTGCCGTGTCCGCAAATCAAATGCGCTGCGCCACTGCCTACGCCATAGCGTTCTGCAGCGGATTGAAAGGCACTGACTATGGCGGGATGGTTGGCCAGTCCTAAATAATCGTTGCTACAAAAAGACACATAACGTTGGCCGTCGACGATGACATCCGCACCCTGCGGCCCTTCAAGCACGCGGCGGGTGCGGTAGCGGTGTTGCGCCTGGCGCGTCGCTAAATCAGGACCGAGCGATATCATGCGCAGGGATGAGTGGTATCTCGGCTTCGCGGCGGCTTTGCGTGTTACCACGCACACTTAAATTCAGATCACCGATCATCTTAAGGTCATCCGTAACTTGACGGCCTTTGGTGGTTAAGTAATCGCCAATCATTACACCAGACGCGCCGGCCATGAAAATCATAGACTGCATATCGCCCAAAAATTGGCGGCCACCAGCGATGCGGATTTCCGCTTGGGGCAGCATATAGCGAAATACGGCGATGGCTTTTAATATCTCCAGCGGACGCATCGGTACAACATGCTCCATTGGCGTGCCTGCTTGAGGATTAAGGAAGTTGAGTGGCACTTGCCGCACGCCCAGCTCACGTAGGCTCATCGCCAATTCGATACGCTGATCCAAACTCTCGCCCATCCCTAAAATGCCGCCGGCGCAAACGCGTAAACCCGCATCCATGGCATGGCGAATAGTGTCGATATTCTCTTTGTAGGTGTGTGTCGTACACACATTATGGAAAAAGCTTTCGGCTGATTCGAGATTATGGTGATAGTTTTCCAGCCCCATATCCTTGAGCATAACGGCTGTGTCTTTATCCAATACGCCAAGGCTTGCGCAACGCCCAATGTCTGACTCTTCTTTCAACGCACCTAAATATTCGCGTAACTGCTCGCGTTCTTTGTTGGAACGTACGCCCCAACCCTTGGACACAATGCCAAAATCGGCACTGCCCCATTCGCGCGCGCGCTTGGCCTGTTCGGCGAGCTTCTCTGTCGGGATAAATCCGTATTTCGGCGCGGCCGTTTTATGGTGAGCGCTTTGGCCGCAAAACGAGCAATTTTCGCCGCAATTTCCCGAGCGGACGTTGGAGATGGCGCACACTTCAATTTCATTGCCACGAAAAGTTTTGCGCAACCTATCCGCACCTGCCATCAGCCAGGGCACATAGTCGTCGTCGAGGCGAATCAACCATTGACCGTCCGCTGCAGAAATTTGCTCGCCTGCGAGAATTCGCTGAGTGAGTGCGTCAACACGTTGATAAGTCGAGTTATCCATGAGGCGGTTCCTTTTTATAGCGAGAACAAATTGGCGAAGATATTAACGTTTACGTGCGGCCTGTCAACCACGGTGCGCAAAAATGGTTAACAACTGGTTAAAAATTATACAGGACTTTGTCGTGCCACCGGTATGCCTATTGTGCCAGGCAGCGGGCGTGCGCGGCGGCACAGACCTTTGCGCCGAATGCATGGCGGAGTTGCCCCGCATGGCAGCTGCCTGTAGCACGTGTGCGATGGCCTTGCCCGTCGAGGGGCAATGTGGCCAGTGCCAACAGAAGCCGCCGACTTTTGATCGAACTACCGCGTTATTTCATTACCAGCCACCGGTGGATTGGCTAATTCAAGGCCTGAAGTTTCGCGCGAAATTGACTAATGGCAGGTTTTTGGGTGAGCAAATGGCCGAGTTTTTGGCGCAAAAACAAGTGCTCACACCCGACCTTATTATTCCCGTTCCACTCCACCCGCGGCGTTTGCGAGAGCGCGGTTTTAATCAGGCGCTTGAATTAGCCAAGCCGATTTCTAAGGTCTTGGCGGTGCCTCTGTGGCAACACGTTGAGCGTATTGTTGCCACCGAAGCCCAATCGTTGCTTCCTTTGGATAAACGCCGTAACAATGTAAAAGGTTCGTT
>JANPPH010000361.1:0-2951 GCA_031428395.1 Gammaproteobacteria bacterium | reverse complement strand
CCTATATCGCACCAGACAGCGATCCACTAAAAAAATATTCTTTAACCCAATTGCGAAACAATTTAGAACACTATAACCAGGTCTATGTTAACAACGCATCTGCCAACAAACTCGGCTGGCTGAATTCGCTTACCGAAATTGGCACCAACAAACCATGGATGGACGATTTTTTTACCTGGTCAACAAATTACGCGATTGAACTAGGCTTTGAAGAATTTCGACCCGTACTGCAATGGAAATCAAAATACCCCGTTGGCCGCATGACAGCACCAGGCTACTGCTGGATCATTGGCGGAGTGTATGAAATGAAAGTGGCACCGACGAATACCGCCGCACCTTATGTCACTTTCAAGGAAGCGCACGATGAAACATTGTTGTGGCAAAATGGCGGGAAAGATGCCGCCCTAATTACGATGCCCTGCGGCGGCGCGCAAATGGCGACCTACCTGAATCTTCAGATCGGTGAAATGACCGGCTATTCATCCAGCCCCACCGGTTTTCCCTCTAATATGCAACCCGCGCTCGCCGCAGCGGTGGACTCCGGAATTGTTAATGCCACGCAAGCGTGGACTGTGTTTATGAATCGAACTATAAAACCCAACTACGCCGCTGAGCCACAATTCGCCATCATTCCTCGTTTGTGAGGATGAGTAAGATTGGAATAACGAGACGCTGTAAGTTCATCTAGGTGCGACAAGTTTGCACCACTGCATCCGCAAATAGACACTGTTCGAATAAATTCGAACTTACAAAATCAGTTTAAATGAAACTTAGTGGTATTGGCCAAAGGCTCAGACCGGATCAATAAGACGCTATTTGCTTTCAATTGTAGTGCCAATCATATCCAAGTGCAGCGTCATATTTTTTTTCTCCTTCGACACCGGCCCCAGATTCTTGTAAACCTTTAACTGCTTATCGTCATGCGGCCTATTACTTGTAATCGGCGTAGACCAAACCTCTTCAAATTGCGAAGAACCAAGCACCCGCTGTAGCATTTTCATGTTTTCCAAGTCATCCCAAAAATTTGGCTGACTCACAATATAGTGCACGCCATAATCATTGATCATGTCGCGAAGCTGCGTCTCGCCAACCTCCTGCTCTTTCACGCCCAAACTACGCCGCACAGCGACGCGCAAGAGCAGTTTGTCCGCACGTATGACGGACAAATCTTCCCTATCGGTACGGGTACGCAGATTAAAAATAAATGAACCATCTCGGTATCCTGAAAACAACACTGCGCTGTCTTTCGGCGCGTGCTCAGCAATATAATTCGCTGCATCGCGATAGCCATGGACATAAGGCACTGGGTCATACTTGATGGTATAAAAAAAATGACCTGCCGCAACGGCAACCACTGCGCCGCAAACTAAGTTTCGCGACGACAACCGTTGCACGAGCAATACTGCAAACAAGGCAAGTGGATAGAGAATAAACACACTATGCCGCGCTTCCTTTAAGTCGATAAGCGAAAAAAACACATAGCCCACAGCAACCCAAGCGATGAGCAAACCATAATCCGGTTGCTTCAATCGAAAGTGTTGCCGGAAAATACCGAGGACAAAATACATTGCGGCGCCAAACAAGACGATCGGTCCGATTTGGGACGGTAGCGCACGCAAATACCACGTCCATCCAGCCAAGGACAACCGCGACGCTTCAGCGTCCACCACGCCAGTGACAGATTGGACATTCGCCTGCCCAAACTTGAGAGTCAAGATCATGAGCGGGATCATGGCAACTACGAACAGCAGCGCATTACCGTATAGATGCGGATCGCGAAACATGGCTTTTCCTCTCACCTGCCACAGCGCCCACAACAGAACCGGAGCAATAAACATAATGCTGATTTTGGTATAAAGCCCCAGACCTAACACGACAGTCGTGGCATACAGAAGGGATGTCTTATTCGTGTCCAGATAGCGCAAAAGAAGATAGACAGCCCATAACAAAAAAGCATAAGCGGGAATTTCAAGCATCACTTGACGCCCCCACAGCGCCACCTCATGGCTACCCAGGAACAACAAGGTAACTGCCAGCGCATACCAGGGTGACAGCCAGCGTCTAGCCAACGCATAAGCACCGAACGACGCCGCAACGTAGAATATCGCCACTGTTAATTGCGCAGAAAATGATGAAACACCGAATAGCGCAACAAAAACGGCGGCGACAGCAGGAAACAATGGCGGATAAAATAGTATGGTCAACGCAGGGTATTGCATGTAGTAATCAATTGCATACTGCCTTGGGTCATTTAAGGGCAGTGTTGCAAAAAAATCACGTAAAAAAACGCCGTTTAACGCATGTCGCGGCGCATCACTCCACCAATAGTCACTAAGGGGAACCGACCAAAAGAGCAATGCGTTAGCCAACAAAATAAGCAACACGGGCAACACATTCGTGGCAAAGACGGCTCGGTTTGGATAACGCATTTTTAACCCTTCAATAAAACTCATGATCTAGATTTTTTTTGCTAAAAAACTCGCGCGGTACAATAGCAACAACATCATCAGGCCTGCAAAAAACAGATAAGATTGCAGGAAATTCAAGTGCGTTGACGCAAAATAGTTTAATACACGAAGGTTTTGGCTCGCCAAAACAAATGCCAACATTAGATATGCCACTGTCCACTTGCCCAGTACGCGTTGAGCAATGACGATGGGGGCAATGTACGCAAACACCGGCAATAAAATTCCGTAATGATGTTCCCAGGCGATGGGCGAGGCAACTGTGGCACTGACCAACACGAGCGCCAGCTCCAAGACACTCGCTTGACCACGTCGCCATAACAACACAGCACCTATTATTAGCACTGAAGTAAACAGTGTGACGCCATAAACAGCAGCGTTATAAGGAGGAAATGCATCGCCTCGCCATTCCAAATTATTGCCCAAAAAAAGCATTCGATTCATTAGGCCATTCACTGACTGATTAGGGTAAAACCCTTCGCCGTG
>JANPPH010000360.1:0-2485 GCA_031428395.1 Gammaproteobacteria bacterium | reverse complement strand
GCGAGGCCCCATCTGCGGAATGACCAACTAGTTCTTGGACCTATCGACAATCTTGTTGGCTTTGATCCACGGCATCATATCGCGCAATTTTTCGCCGACCTCTTCGATCTGATGCTGTTTGGCAATACGCCGACGCGCTTTAAGCGTGGGCGCGCCAGCTTGGTTTTCAAGAATGAATTCACGTGCGAACTGACCGGTTTGAATTTCGGTGAGGATGCGCTTCATCTCTTTCTTGGTTTCGTCGGTAATGATACGTGGACCGCGCGTGAAATCGCCATACTCTGCAGTATTGGAGATCGAGTAGCGCATATTCGCGATGCCGCCTTCATACATTAAATCGACGATCAATTTCAATTCATGCAAGCACTCAAAATAAGCCATCTCCGGCGCGTACCCTGCTTCCACCAGCGTTTCAAAACCGGCTTGCACCAAGGCCGTGGCACCGCCGCATAAAACCGCTTGCTCGCCAAATAAATCCGTTTCCGTTTCTTCGCGAAAGTTGGTTTCGATGATACCGGCGCGGCCACCGCCCACACCCGAAGCATACGACAAGGCCGTTTCACGGGCATGCCCACTGGCATCTTGGTGGACCGCAATTAAACAAGGAACGCCGCCACCTTGAGCGTACATTGAGCGCACCAAATGGCCGGGGCCTTTGGGCGCAATCATGATGACGTCGAGATCGGCGCGCGGCTCGATGGCACCGAAATGGATGTTGAAACCGTGAGCGAAGGCGAGCACTGCGCCTTGCTTAATGTTGGGTTCGATTGACTGTTTATATAAGCTGGCCTGATGCTCATCGGGCGCCAACACCATCACTACGTCCGCGCTACGAATCGCCTCGTCTACCGATTGTCCAACCAATCCAGCGCGTTCCACCTTGGCGGCAGTCGCCGAGCCAGGGCGCAAGCCAACAACGACATTGATACCCGATTCTTTGAGGTTATTCGCATGAGCGTGGCCTTGCGAGCCATAACCAATAATGGCTACTTTTTTATTGCGAATAATTGAAAGATCAGCGTCTTGGTCATAATAAACTTTCATAGATATAGTCCTAGTTTTTACTTAAAAGTAGAGATATTTAATTAGCAACTTTGTTTGCTTCAGCAATCCAAGCGCGAGGGAGAGATCACTTATACGCGCAAACTTTTCTCACCGCGTGCGATGCCCGTTGCACCAGAACGCACCGTTTCCAAAATGGTCGCATCGGCAAGAGCCGCGATAAAGGCATCAAGCTTATCGCCGGTGCCGGTCAATTCAATGGTGTACGTTGTCGCAGTCACGTCAATAATGCGGCCCCGAAAAATATCGGCGAGTCGGCTTAGCTCGCTGCGTGCTTCGCCTACGGCCTTGACCTTAATGAGCATCATCTCGCGCTCAATGTGCGGCCCTTCGACCAAATCGGTGAGCTTCACTACATCGATGAGCTTATTTAACTGCTTAATGATTTGTTCGATCACCACATCGGAACCGCGTGTCACTAAAGTCATGCGCGATAGGGAAGGGTCTTCAGTTGGGGCTACGGTCAGAGATTCAATATTGTAGCCACGAGCGGAAAATAAGCCCGCAACCCGCGACAAGGCGCCCGCTTCATTTTCAAGTAAAATGGAAATTATGTGCCGCATGGTTATGCCAATTCCCTTTCTGGCGACAGGTGCATTTCGTGATGACCTTTACCTTGCTGGATCATCGGGTAAACGTTTTCCATTTGGTCAGTGATAAAGTCCATAAATACCAAGCGGTCTTTAAGCTTAAATGCTTCGCGCAAAGCGCCCTCTACGTCTTCAGGCTTGTCGATGCGCATGCCGACGTGGCCATAGGCCTCTGCAAGCTTGACGAAATCAGGCAGAGCATCCATGTAGGAATGCGAATAACGCCGCTCGTAGAAAAATTCCTGCCACTGCCGCACCATGCCCATATAACGATTATTCAAATTCACCACTTTAATTGGCAGTGAATATTGCAGGCACGTAGACAATTCTTGGATACACATTTGAATGCTGGCCTCGCCCGTAACGCAGGCGACTTTGGCCTTGGGATGCGCGAGTTGCACACCCATTGCAGCGGGCAAGCCAAATCCCATGGTGCCTAGGCCGCCAGAGTTAATCCAACGGCGTGGCTTGTCGAATTTATAAAACTGCGCAGCCCACATTTGGTGCTGCCCCACATCGGACGTCACGAAGGCTTCGCCTTTGGTAATTTCGTAGAGCTTTTCCACAACGAACTGTGGCTTAATCAACTTACTTTCGCGATCGTAACGTAGACAATCGCGGCCACGCCATTCATCGATTTGCTTCCACCATGCTTCTAGCGCGTCGCGGTCAGGTTTGTCATCGTGCGCTTTGATCTGGCCGATCATATCCTCCAATACACTGCTCACGGAACCCACGATGGGGATATGCACAGGCACGCTTTTTGAGATAGACGCCGGATCAATGTCAATGTGAATGATTTTTGCTTCGGGGCAAAAATGCTCTACCTTGCC
>JANPPH010000359.1:0-2956 GCA_031428395.1 Gammaproteobacteria bacterium | reverse complement strand
ACGTTTCCAACTGCCTTTTTTAGGTTCAAGGACACACATGCCGTTTTCGCCTGGCCTGATGCTGATATTTATTTTCGTGCTTACCGCGCTCATCACCTTTGTACAGATTGGCGCGTTAACCATTGCGTTTGAGAAACTAGGTTTGTCTTCAGAATCTGCGTTTACGTTATTGTTCTCGTCGTTGTTGGGTAGCATGATTAATCTACCGCTGTTCAAAGTGGATGCGTCCGCTCCTTCACCCCATCAAGCCCCCGCTTCGCTGCAAGGGTTGTTACGCCAACGCGTGCAAGAATTCAAAGGCAAAACAGTGATTGCGATAAATGTAGGAGGCTGCTTAATCCCACTGACGTTTTCCTTGTATTTGCTACACAACAATCCTGTAACAATCACCCAGACAGTGCTTGGCATAACCATCGTCGCCGCAATCAGCTGGGTCTTTAGCCGCCCCGTCCCCGGCCTGGGAATCGGCATGCCTATTTTCGTCGCACCCGTTAGCGCCGCAATCGTCGCCACCCTCTTGAATGCAAATGAAAGCGCGGCACTCGCCTATATATGCGGCACCTTAGGGGTGCTGATCGGCGCTGATCTACTACGTCTGAAAGACATCCAAAAAATGGGCGCGCCCGTGGCATCGATAGGTGGTGCCGGCACGTTTGATGGGATATTTATAACGGGGATAGTGGCTGTGTTGATTGCTTGAGAGTGTTCACGCCACATAAACGACGGCTACCCCTTTGCCCATTTCATAACGCACACAAAAACCCATAATCACCCCGAAACTGTTATCATTTAACCCTTTAAACACCCCCCTTTTCTCAGCACGACTTACCTCGGACTTACACAATGGCCGCTCAGCTTAAAACAGCAAATAGCTTTAACACGCAAAAAACGCTTTCCGTTAACGGTGCGACGTATCACTACCATTCGCTGCCTGCTTTAGCCGAGGTTGGCTTGGCGAATGTGGCGACATTGCCGTTTTCGATTCGTATCTTGCTGGAGAATTTGTTGCGACGTGAAGACGGAGTGACCACTCGCAAAGAAGATATCCAAGCCCTAGCGCAATGGAACCCTAAGACGGTTTCTGAGAAAGAAATTTTCTTTATGCCCGCGCGCGTCATTTTGCAAGATTTCACCGGCGTGCCTGCGATTGCCGATCTGGCGGCGATGCGTGATGCCTTGCAACGTCTTGGCGGTAAGCCGAGCAAGATTAATCCTTATACGCCAGCTGAGTTGGTGATTGATCATTCAATACAAGTGGATCATTTCGGCAATACCGCAGCGTTAAAAGCTAATTCGGCGATGGAGTTTGAACGCAATCAAGAACGTTATCAGTTTTTGCGTTGGGGCCAAACGGCGTTCGATAATTTTCGCGTAGTGCCACCGGATAGCGGCATTGTGCATCAGGTGAATTTGGAATACCTAGCACCGGTCGCGATGACGAACAAGATTGATGGCGAAACGTGGGTCTATCCGGATTCGGTATTGGGTACCGATTCGCACACGACCATGATAAATGGCTTGAGCGTGCTGGGTTGGGGCGTGGGCGGTATTGAGGCGGAAGCGGCGCTATTGGGTCAACCAAGTTCGATGCTTATCCCGCAAGTCGTGGGTTTTAAAATCACAGGCAAACCCGCTGCTGGGATTACCGCCACCGATATCGTTTTAACCATCACCGAAATACTGCGTAAAAAAGGCGTGGTGGGTAAATTTGTCGAATTTTTCGGCCCAGGCTTAGAGCACTTGAGCTTGGCAGATCGCGCCACCATCGCCAACATGGCCCCCGAATACGGGGCGACCATTGGCATCTTCCCCATCGACAACCGTACCTTGGATTATTTACGTCTCACCGGCCGCGAAGAAAGTGTACCGCTGGTGGAAGCGTATTTTAAAATGCAGGGCTTATGGCGCGACGTGAGTCAGCCTGAGGCGATTTATTCCGATGACCTCGTGTTTGATCTGGGCAGCGTAGAACCCAGCATGGCCGGTCCTGCAAGACCGCAAGACCGTGTCTCGCTTTCCGGCGTGCGTGGCTCGTTTCGAACCTCGCTGGTAAAACATTACCAGAAAGAATTGTCGAACATCGACAAGGACAGCGTTACGCGTTGGTTGAGCGAAGGCGGCAGCCCCGTGTCGATCGTGCCTGAGCTTGCGCACGAACATCCCGACAAAGACCTTAACGTCCTTGGCAAATGCGTCAAGGTGCGTCAACCCGACGGCTTGACCTATAACCTTTGCCACGGCTCAGTCGTCATCGCTGCGATCACTAGTTGCACCAACACATCCAATCCATCTGTAATGGTGGCTGCGGGCTTGCTGGCTAAGAAAGCTGTGCAGCGTGGTTTGCAAACCAAACCGTGGGTCAAAACCAGTTTGGCGCCTGGCTCTAAAGTCGTTACCGACTATTTGGCTGACTCGGGCCTGATGCCGTATTTGGAGGCTTTGCGTTTCCATGTCGTCGGTTATGGCTGCACCACGTGCATCGGCAATAGCGGACCGTTATCCGAGCACATCAGCCAAGCAGTCACGAGCGGTGATCTCGCCGTGGCTTCCGTCTTGTCGGGCAACCGCAATTTTGAAGGACGCGTTAATGCCTTAGTCCGTGCAAACTATTTGGCCTCGCCTCCGCTTGCAGTCGCTTATGCCTTAGCCGGCAACATCAATCTTGATTTGACGCGCGACCCTATAGGCATCGACGCCGAGGGTGCTCCAGTATTCTTGAAGGATTTATGGCCGACACAAGAAGAAGTCGAAGCGTTGGTAGGAAAATTTGTGGTCTCCTCCCAATTCAAACGTAACTACGCCAACGTCTTTAGCGGCAACGAGGCCTGGAAAAATCTATCCGTGCCCACAGGTGAACTTTATCAATGGCGCGACGATTCCACTTATATCAAACAACCACCGTTTTTCGCTGAGCTCACCGCCACCCCCACGCCACTTACTGATATCCGCAATGCAC
>JANPPH010000358.1:0-2228 GCA_031428395.1 Gammaproteobacteria bacterium | reverse complement strand
CTGGGGCAATGATCGGCCGCCTAACACGCCTTGGCACGACACTATTATCTATGAGTTGCACGTCAAGGGCTTCACTATTGCGCATCCCGATGTGCCACCTGCGTTGCGTGGAACGTATGCGGGACTGGCCTGCGCGCCTATCGTTGAACATCTCCAGCGCTTGGGCGTAACAGCCGTTGAGCTGATGCCGGTGCATACATTTATTGATGATCGTCATTTGCGCGAAAAAGGTTTGCGTAATTTTTGGGGCTACAATTCGATTGGCTTTTTTGCGCCCGATTCGCGTTACTCCTATTCAGGACACATCAGCGAATTTAAAACGATGGTGAAAACGCTGCATTCCGCCGGCATCGAAGTCATCTTAGATGTCGTGTACAACCACACCGCGGAAGGCAATCATCTCGGACCAACAATGTCGTTTCGCGGCATTGATAATGCAGCGTACTATCGCTTACTCCGCGACCACCCGCGTTACTACATGGATTATACCGGCACCGGTAACACGCTTAACATGATGCATCCGCGCGTGCTGCAGATCATTATGGACAGCCTGCGTTATTGGGTGCTTGAAATGCATGTCGATGGTTTTCGCTTTGACCTTGCCTCGGCGTTAGCGCGGGAATTGCATGAAGTAAATCGACTCGGCGCATTTTTCGACATTATTCACCAAGACCCTATCCTTTCCCAAGTTAAACTCATCGCCGAGCCGTGGGATCTTGGCGAAGGCGGCTACCAAGTTGGAAATTTCCCAATAGGCTGGACCGAATGGAATGGCAAATATCGAGACGTGGTGCGCTCTTATTGGAAGGGCGACGGCGGTTTGATTGGCGAACTGGCATACCGTTTAACGGGCTCTAGCGACCTGTATGAATCAGGTGGCCGCCGGCCCTATGCCAGCATCAATTTCGCTACCTGTCATGACGGCTTCACCTTGCATGACATGGTTAGCTACAATCAAAAACACAACGAAGCGAATTTGGAAGATAACCGTGACGGCGACAACAATAACAATAGCTGGAACTGCGGTGCAGAAGGCCCCACCAATAACAAACATATTAACGATTTGCGTTTGCGCCAAAAACGCAATTTCCTCGCGACCTTGTTTTTTTCGCAAGGGGTTCCGATGCTGCTGGCCGGCGATGAACTGGGCCGAACTCAACGGGGCAACAACAACGCTTATTGTCAGGATAATGCAATCAGCTGGGTCAATTGGGATCTGTCAGCGGATGACAAGGAACTGCACAAATTTGTTCGCTATTTGATCCGCTTACGCAAGCGCCATCCCTCATTTCGCCGCCGCCATTTTTTCCAAGGCCGCCACATCAAGGGTGCCGACGTAAAAGACATCACCTGGTTAAGTCCAAATGGCAAAGAAATGTCTGATGAAGAATGGCGCACGTCCTTTGCGCGTTGCTTAGGTTTGTTTTTGGCCGGTAACGCGATAGAAGAGTTCGACGAAAAGGGCCGCCTGATAAAGGACGAAAATCTGCTCTTGCTACTCAATGCCGATCACAACGACATCGCATTTACCCTCCCCTCGGAGCCCGCATTCGCACGCTGGGAAACGTTAGTTGATACCTCTTTTTCCAATGGCAAGCGCCCCGATGGGCGGTTTTATAGTTCTCGCCAAGCCTACCCCCTGCAAGCTAGATCGTTGGTGTTACTGGTACAACAAAAGCGCTTTCCCGCCACTGAAAATGGTCCAAACGACAACCCCATAGACCCTATAGAAAGGTGAGCCCAACTGTTGACCTATTGACCCGGCCAGGTTTATTTGCGAGTCCGTTCGTCCTGAGCTTGTCGAAGCACAGCCCTTCGACAAGCTCAGGGCGAACGGCATTCATGTTTAACCCAGATTTTCCATTAGCCTCTACTGCGGCTGCACAACGCACTGAATCTGCGCGAGAAAAGAAGAAAAACAGTCTGTCACCGTAGAGTGACTACGCCTCCGACTGTTTTTCTTCTTTTCTCGCCCCTCTTCAGTACCTTGCGCACCCTCGCTACGAGCCTAATGGAAAATCTGGGTTTAAATCGTGCCGGATCAATAAGCTACTCGGCGAAGGCGATTTTTAGGAAAGTTTGGCTGCGGACTGATTCTTTCCGCACGAAAAACGAATTTCCAGTAAAATGGGGCGTTAATCTTCCGTAACGCCACGCCTACACCATGACCCATCACTATTTCTTTGCCACCGCGCCTAAAGGCATGGAGCCTTTGCTCGTCGCAGAAC
>JANPPH010000357.1:0-2781 GCA_031428395.1 Gammaproteobacteria bacterium | reverse complement strand
GCTCCTGCCATCGCAAAATGCTGCCCCTGCCCTAAGGGCCCAGCGGGCGCGAGAATACCGGGTATCGCACCCGATAAATGACCGAGCAATCCATGACGTTCGCGAAAACGCTGGCGAAATTCTAATACCGTGCGAATGCCCATTTGCTCAAGCGAGGTATCGAGGAACATCGCGCTGTAAAAACCAGGCGCATGATGTCCGACCTCGGTAATGATGTTGGTGTGCCCCAACATCACCAACGCTGCATAGGCTTCAGCGCTACTGGCAAAACCACCCGGATGACCAGAACTTTTGCTGCCGCAAATCTGCAAGGTCAAATAACGCAGCGCATCGGCAGCCAACAGCGTTTGATAGACCGCATCGTCGGCAGTGGGATCGGCAATCGCCATCGCACCTTCTTCAATAACAGGTCGCGCACCATGCTGTGCAAAGTTTTGCCACGCCTCGCCAATATGCTGAATACCTTCGCAAAAACTGGGCATAGCCGCGTTACTGCTGGATGAAATGGGCTTAGATAGACTGGTCACGGGAAGCTCCTAAATTAAATTTAATTGAATATACCTTAGCGCTTCGGCTATCATTTCACAATACAGAATCGTTTTCACAATGTGAAATTTCCGCAAATGAAGAAAAACACCTCAACTATTCAGGTATTAGATCGTATGGTCTGGCTTTTGGATACCCTCGCCGATAGCGACAAAGCGGTAAGCCTCAAACACCTTGCCGCCGATACCGGCTTGCATCCTTCCACTGGCTTTCGAATTTTGGCCGCGATGATCGCGCACGGACTGGCTGAGCGTGACGAAATGGGCAAATACCGTTTGGGACATAAACTGCTGCATTTAGCAGGACGAGTACAGACGCCACTCGATATTCGCCAGGAAGCCAAGGCCATTATGGAATGGCTGCGCGACGCCGCGGGAGAAACGGTAAATCTTACCGTGCCCGAAGGCGATGAAGTCGTTTATATCGAGCGTGCACTATCCCATCGCGTAATGCGCGTTGAACAAGTAATTGGTAGCCGAGCGCCTTTGCATGTCACAGCTGTGGGTAAACTCATGCTCGGTGAAGGTGGCGATGCAGCGATTCGCGCTTACGCGCGGCGCAAAGGTTTGACGCGTTATACCGAAAACACCATTACGCGTGTATCCGCCTTGCTTGCAGAAATACACTGCGCACTCCACCAAGGCTATGCGCTGGATAATGAAGAAGCAGAATTAGGCGTCGGTTGTATTGGGGTTATCGTGCGTGACAGCACCGGCAGCGTGGTGGCGGGTTTATCCGTCTCGGCGCCGAAAGAACGGTTACGCGCTGAATGGGTGGCGTTGGTTGTTCAAGCGGGGCAGAGGTTGTCGGAGAGGTTGGGGTATCGGGCGGTATGAATTTGGAATATTCTATATGGGGTCATATCTAGTTTTATGTCGTAGTAATCTTTATTGTGGCAAAAAAATTTAAACAAACCATGTTACTCGACTTTACTCCAACACCACGGCATGAAACCCATAACGTATTTAAATAGACGCCCAGTTATTGCATCCTTAATAGAAATTTTGCCGAGCAAGAACTCAAGCGATTAAAGCCACTTAGTACACTATTTTCCGAGTAAGCCTCTCAAAAACAACAGAGCTATTTCCGCGCATAACACCATAATGCTAGTCACTTTCGCCGCCAATCTCATATATGTCTGAGCTACCTTAATACGCGACGAAGGGCCTTGTAAAGACACAGCTGACGTTTAATATTGACTCATGGACCTGGTTTCCTCTAACCTGTTTGGGGTTTCACCTAGCTCTTATAATAATTAACCATGTAGTATTTAAGGACTATCAATGACAATGTTAAAAGTAATGGCTGCAGCCTCGTTCTTGCTCGCCACTTTGCCGAATATCGGGTCGGCCGACGAAGCATCTAATAAAAAAGTTTTAAATCCGTGGACCGACTGCGGCATCGGTGCGATGATTTTTTCCCAATACCCGGTCGCTGCAGTGATTTCTAACGTTATCTGGATTTAGGGACGACAGCCGTCACGTCCAACGTTTCATCGCAAAATACCTGCGCTGGCAAAAATGCAAAAGTGGCTCAGTTCATTGGCACTACCTACGCAAACTTGGAAGAGGAAACCGTAAAAGGTGACGGTCAGCATGTTCATGCCATGTTAAATATCATGGGCTGCGAGTCCGCTGCGCATTCAAACATTATTCGTGCGGTTCGCGCAGACTTCAGTAACGCGGTACGTGATACTACCTACTCGGAACAATCCGCACAGGTGAAAGCTGAAAACTATTACAACATCGTTCAGGCTAAGATAACTGGGAACTACGCCCTGCAATGCCAAGCCCTGTAAATTTACAAACTTAACATTGTGCAAAAGCCTGTTGACCTAATCAACAGGCTCTTGTCTTTATGACCCGCGCACTTCTCTTCCTGTTTGTTCTGTTTGGAAATTCCAACGCTGCAATGGCGACTGGAACAGCCGACATCTCCGCGCTGCTGCAACAGGCACAGACAAAAGCATTGGCAGACCATCCATACTGGAAGGCGCTGCTACACTATCGCGCAACCGCATCGGATCCCTCAACGCTGTACATCAGCGATATCAACTCCCCGGAATTCTTCCTTGCTGCCACTGGGCGAACAGATTCCTCATCTGAACTTGCCGCAACCTTGCAAGCTTTTTTTGCGCTCCCGGAGGGCGATCAGAATCGTCATGCGCAATGCCGTTTTGTTGCCCGATATCGCTGGCTGCAGCAGTCACTCGACTGGGGTTCGCTGCATCCGCCA
>JANPPH010000356.1:0-8779 GCA_031428395.1 Gammaproteobacteria bacterium | reverse complement strand
TGAAAAACTGAGGGAAATGGAAGCCTTCACGGTCGATATGTTTAACAACATTGTCGAGTTTCAGGAGAAGCAACATCCGGCCTGGAACGAAGATGCGCCATTTGAAGATCGTATTAAAAACTTACCGCTGCACGCCTTAATTTTCAGCAACCCCGACCGCGACCCGGCAAAACTCGCGCCCACAATTACACACTGGTATCCGTTGCATACCGAGATTCAGACCATTGCGCGCTATATGCAGCAAGTGGCCGAACAGCCAGTGATGTGCGACTGGGCCTGCAACAATGGCTTTATCGGCGGATTAATCGCGCGTGAAGGCTTAAAAGGCATTGGTGTGCGTGAGCCTTTAGCCAAGCCCAGCCAGATTAAGAACTTCTACGACAAGAACTGCTATGAAATTCGCGAAATGCCTTTTGCTGATATTGATTTCAGTTTCGATATAGCGTTTTGCAGTTGGATGTCTCCCGGTGTCAATTTGACGCCACAAATCCTACGTCACAAACCAAAGTTAATTGTCTACGTCTACACCGATCATGTCGACAATCAAGGCCAACGCCAAGTCGGTACTGCCGAGGCGTTTACCGAACTGCCCGATGATTATTTGCTTATCGACGAATGGACAATCAATCGACCCAAAGACCTACTCAACGAAGTGTGGCCCGATTTAACAAAGAGCATCGAAGAACTGCGCCACACACGCATTTACGCTAGCAAGGCCTACCACGACATCACCATAGAACTCGACCGCGTCATCGAACCCTACTCCTGGGAACGTGATTTAGAACTGGCGTTGCTGTCGCTAGAGGGAAAAGCGGAACTGCACGCCAAAGGCATTCCGGCGACGTATTAGGTTCCCTCGAAAAACCGTCACGTACCTTAGTTAAGGCCCAAGCCAAAAAATGAAGGCAAACCTTATAGGTATGAAAAATTGATTTGCGTTTTGTGATTTAAATCCGCGTAACTAGATTGTTGCTACATATAACGCTATTTTTAACTTAAGTACATTCAGGAGAGGCGTAATGTTTTTTCGCAGATGGGGTATTGGTGTTATTAGTTGTTTAATCTTGCTAGCGTGTGCTACGCCTTCTCGGCAGGGCGGTCCAGATATAGAACGTGGATTAATCTCCGTATTTAAGGGCCTCGCGCATTTAGTGTTGGCTCCGATACAGATTGTGGCAGGTTTGGCCGAAGGAATTGCGGCGCTGCCGTACTATGCAGGTACCGGGGTTCATGCCATCAACGAAGGACTTACAAAAGCGCAAGCGAAGGTAAGCTTGGATGATACCTATGAAGCGGCCTATGGCAAGCGCCTTAACGAAGTTTCGGCGGACGGTGACACAGGTGAAGTATTTAGGCGCATGAAGCATGCGACAGAATTTTTCCAAAAAGTGCTCAAGCAATATGGAGTTCGTCAACCGGAAAACTATATTCTGACAAGTGTCGATACCGCGAATAATGACGGCTTCACGTTATTTGCCGTTGTCTATCGACCAGCGAAGGTTGTCGATGTGGCAGACAAATACGATGGAAAAACAGCGCGACGGTATACGTCGGATGACCGTTTGTTCTACGAGCCGTTTGAGAAGGATTTGAGTGGAAAACCGCTGGACACGATTATCGATTGGGCCGGCATGCCTATTGAGTACTATAACACTCAGAAACAGCAAGCCTTATTAATGACGTTGGCAGCCAACAGTGTGGTTGCTGAAAAACGCCGACTAGACTATTGGGCCGCTGAACGGCAGTGGATTGCCGGTGCCTTCGCCGATATAGTAGTTAAGCAAGATGAGAAAGCGCGAAAAACGATGAACCTCTAGACGGTCTGTTGGTCGCTGCGTAGCTTTTGGATAATTAGCCTTAAGGGGGCGCTGCGAAATAGAACCAACGAACTATTTCACTTCGCCTTTCTTATCGCAATCGAGGGCCGGATGAGGTCAAGTATCGCGTTTATTTCTTGCATAACTTTTTTCGTCAACTTAGGCATCGTATCGGCCGAGGACGTGCTTCCGGATCGGTTTACTCCTTCGGGAAACAACAGCAGCTTTCGCTATGAGGGGTTGACCTACGAGAACTATCTGAAACTCGCTCGTAACATGATTGGCGAGGCGCGGACGGATCTCAGTGCTGAAAAGCGCAATGCGATAATTGACGCCAATGCACCATTTGAGCTAATGCCCTCCGAGACGTGCGGCAAGGGAGCCAAGAAACCTATCCGGCGTGGTGTCTTGATGGTACACGGCTTGACCGATTCACCTTATTTCACTCGCGCTCTGGGCAATTTCTTTCAACAGAACTGTTTTTTGGTGAGATCCATACTCTTGCCGGGCCATGGTACCCGCCCAGGCGATCTCTTAGACGTTAAGTGGGAAGACTGGTTAGACGCCGTTAAGTTTGGGGCAGATTCTTTAGCGTCCGATGTGGATGAGCTCTATTTACTTGGCTTTTCCACTGGAGGCGCGCTTAGTGTTTACCAGAGCTTGTCCGACGTCCGGGTGAAAGGAGTGTTTTTATTCTCACCGGCACTTAAAGTTTCGCCAAAAGCAATGTTAGCGAATTGGCATGAGATTTATAGTTGGAAGTTTCCAAAGGCCAAGTGGCTCGACATCCTGCCCGATGAAGATCCGTATAAATACGAATCCTTCCCCAAAAATGCAGCAGACCAAATTCATTTGTTGACGAAGACAGTTCAGCGAGCCATCGAAGGTCGTACTGTGGACGTGCCTGTCTTTGTCGCATTGAGTGAGGAAGACACTACAGTAGTAACGTCGGCAACAAAAGAATTTTTTACTAAGCTTGCGGTGAACCCAAAAAGTCGAATGTTGCTTTACGCTGCTGACAAGACCACTGTGTCGGGTGTAAACGCTAAGACGGAGATCTTGAGCAGTGCGTTTCCCGACAAAAAAATTCTAAGCTCCGCGCATACCGCAATAATGCTTCCACCTTCCGATCCTCACTATGGAGAGCAGGCTAAATATGCAAATTGTGTCCATTACTTTGGAGAGAAGCTAGATCTGTACAACGCTTGCAAATCATCTTCTTGGCAGTACTTAGGGGAGCTAAGCGACGCCAATCTAAAAAAGGGCGTCGTCCGCAGGTTGATGTACAACCCTCGTTATGACGAAATGCTGGTGAAACTAAAACAATTTATTGGTTCATTGCCATAAGCCCCTTTGGATTGTATCGGTAAATGGAAGGGTGTCAAAACCATCGCGTAGTGTTCCTCGGCGAAAGGTTGGTAGCTGGTTTGTGTTTCCATAAGCCCCGCATTATTTGGTATATACTTGCTAGGGGTGAGTAAAATTCGTCAGATAAAAAGAAAGATCAAACGTGGTGAGCGAAACGTTGTCGTGCGGCGTGGTGGTGGTGCGCAAGGAGTCGGACGGCTGGCGTTATTTGTTGTTGCGTGCCTTTCAGCATTGGGATTTTCCTAAGGGATTGCAAGAAAGCGGCGAAGATCCTTTCGATACGGCCATTCGCGAAGTGCAAGAAGAGACGACGATTACCGATTTGGAGTTTCGCTGGGGTTTGTCGTATACGGAAACTGAGCCCTACAACCGTGGTAAAAAAATTGCCCGCTATTATTTAGGCGAAACCCATACTTCGGCAGTGCGCTTGCTGGCGAATCCGCTTCTCGGATACCCGGAGCATAGTGAGTTTCGCTGGATGACTTCTGATGAGGCAATGCAGAAATTAACGCCTCGTGTAAAACGCATTCTGGATTGGGCGCGCAAAATCATGGAGACTGAAGCAGGAAAATAGCCGCTGCTAGACTGCGGCAGTCGGTTATTTTTTGTCTCCGCTCGGTGAAAAAAACGGCGATGGAAACGGCATCACGTTGTCACCGCTGAGCGGCAAAATCTTGTTGGTTCCTTCTCGTTCAACCTCATCAATACGTATCACTGAATGCACAGGTATTTGAAATTTAGTTACACCTGCGAATTCGGCCTTCAGCTTTTCTTCTGAAGGATCCACTACAACGGACGTTCGTTCGCCAAAAAGTAGCTCGTCCACCTCGACAAAGCCAAAAAGTTCGCCTTGGGTGACGTGTCGCGCATAGATCTCGAATAGTTTGCCTTGATTGTGGAAAATTACTTTGTAAACGCTCTTTTTCGTCATTATCGCTATAGCTCGCTCAATAAAGAATCCACCATACGCTCTGCCTGTGCCGCGTAGCCGCCACCAAACAGATTCAGGTGGTTAAGAATATGATAGAGATTGTACAGGGTTTTGCGCCGGGAATATTTGGCATCGAGGGGGTAATGTTCATTGTAAGCGGCGTAGAAATTCGCGGGAAAGCCGCCGAAGAGTTCGGTCATGGCAATATCAGACTCACGATCGCCGTAATAAACGGCTGGATCAAAAATTACCGGCATATCGTTCGTCACGGCGTAGTTGCCCGACCACAAATCGCCATGCAACAGTGACGGATAGGGTTGATGCCCCCCCAACAGCACATCAAGATTTTGCAGTAATCGCTCGCCCTGTTTCTGTAAACGCCCGCTATAGCCGTTCTGCCGTGCTAACTTGAGTTGATAGCCAAGCCGGTATTCGCGCCAAAATGCGAGCCAATCAGATGACTGATGGTTAGGTTGCGGCGTCGAGCCGATAGTATTATCGACATGCCAGCCGTATTGTTTCGCAGTCACCTTATGCATCTGCGCCAATTGTTGAGCAAAAGCCTCCATGTTGCTAAAGGAGGCGCGGCCCAGCTCAAGATATTCCAAAACAAGATATGCGGACTCGGCGTAGCAGCCAAAAACAATGGGCTGCGGTGCGCGCACGGTTTGGCTGTGAAGAATTTCGTTTAGCCCCGCTGCCTCGGCCGCAAACATCTCGCTGTATTGGGAAGAGTTAGTTTTTATGAAATAAGCGCGATCCTCGCCATCTTCAACAATGTAAGCGGAGTTAATGCAGCCACCGCTCACTGAGCGCTGTTTTTTTGGCGTAAATTGTCGGCCGGTTGCGGCAGAAATTTCGGTGCTTAAGTGTATCCAGAGTCGTGCTTCCATTGCGTCATTTTAATGCGTTTAGCAGAGTAATCCTAAAACTTTATCTTCGTCTCTCAACAGATTAATTCACTAATTCCTAGACAGAACTCGTCTGACATTGATAGCTTAATGCTTTTACTACGCCAGGATATGTCGTCATGGTGACAGTTAAGTTTACTGAGAACCTTCAGCGTCATGTGGATAGCTCACCGCTAACAGTGGAGGGAGAAACGCTGCGTGAAGTGCTCAAGGCAGCGTTTACTCAACGACCGGAAATGCGCAGTTATGTCGTAGACGATCAATTTGCGTTGAGAAAGCACATGAACATTTTTATTAACCAAGAACTCATTCAAGATCGCATGCAGCAAACAGATCGCGTTCCAGACGGCAGCGAAATTTTTGTCATGCAGGCATTATCAGGGGGATAACATGCAGAATATTTATGTTGGCACGCGTAAAGGTTTGTTTACTCTTCGTCGTGGAGCACGTGGTTGGGAAATTGACGAGCCGGAATTTTATGGCCAGACGGTGACCTCCGTGTTACCCGATCAACGTGACGGTGCGCTTTACGCCGCACTGAATCATGGTCACTTTGGGGTCAAATTTCATCGCAAGGATACACCGCAATCACAATGGCAAGAACTGGCTCCGCCC
Source organism: Gammaproteobacteria bacterium (assembly GCA_031428395.1). Taxonomy (GTDB): domain Bacteria; phylum Pseudomonadota; class Gammaproteobacteria; order JAADHS01; family JAADHS01; genus JANPPH01. Next base: position 3,137 of record JANPPH010000356.1, on the reverse strand, counting down.
GCGTATCCCGCCGCGGAACCCGTTGAGCCAGAAGTGGCCGCGCCATCTGTTATACAAGTCCTGGCACTTGAGCAAGCAGATCCTTCCAAGCCGGGTACGTTATGGATAGGCACCATTCCGGGTGGATTATTTCGCAGCGACAATCATGGCGAGAGTTGGCAACTCATGGAATCGCTTTGGAATCTGCCAGAACGCGCCAAATGGTTTGGCGGTGGTTACGACAAACCCGGCATCCACTCCGTATGCGTCCACCCGCACGATGCAAAACGCATTGCGTTGGGTGTCTCGTGCGCAGGCGTATGGCAAACTGAAGATGCCGGTAAAACATGGGCGCAAACAGCCCACGGTATGCGCGCAGCATTCATGCCACCCGAACTTGCTAACGATCCCCATGTGCAAGATCCTCATCTCATCGTGCAATGCCGCAGCCAACCAAACATTTTCTGGGCACAACATCACAACGGAATTTTTCGCAGCACAGATGGCGGACGCAACTGGACAGAGATAACCAATGTACAACCTTCAGCCTTCGGTTTCGCCGTCGCCACACATCCCACCAATGGCGACGTCGCATGGTTTGTCCCCGCCGTTAAAGACGAATGCCGCGTACCCGTAAACGGCGCCGTCGTCGTCACCCGCACCCGCGACGGCGGCAAGACATTTCAAACATTAACTAAGGGTTTACCGCAGCAACATGCCTATGATTTGGTCTACCGACATGGACTTGCAATAGACAACACCGGCGACGTACTTGCCATGGGCTCGACTACTGGGTCGCTGTGGATATCGGAGAATCAAGGCGATGACTGGCAATGTGTTTCGGAGCATTTACCGCCGGTTTATTGTTTGAGGTTTGGGTAGGAACACCAGAATCGCCTTCTGCGCAGACATGAGAAACTTCAGGCCGATAAATTTCAAAGGCCGTTGTTTCGTAGCGGCGGAGAGTGGAGAGATTTGTTTTAACTAGCTTGTTTTGACGAATCTTTTTAAATTGCGGCGATGGGGAGTAGACGGGTTCGGCAGATTGGATTCTAGGTCTTGACAGTGGAGCATACTCCATACCTTAGCATGTATGTTTTATCCCACATTATGGAGCTTCCGATGACTGATTCTTCTGCCACTAAACCTTCTAGCCCCAAGCGTCTTGCGTGGGCGACAGGCATTCTGTGTGTCGCTTGTTGTGCGGTGCCGCTGGTTGGCATTGCAATAGGCTCAACTACCCTTGCTGCCTTCGCCGTCTACTCAGAAGGGGCCGCTATCGCTGTGGCGGTGCTTGGGATGGCACTGCTTGCATACATACTCATTTCTCGGAGGAGAGCGTCTTCGTGCGACATCGATTGCGGCAGTCGCCCAAAGCCCGATAAAGACGGTGCACCAAGCGAGCGTTAAAGGGCGTCGGGTAAAGAATTTGTTGGAATGTTTTTGCTATTAAGGACTATCAATATGGATCTTTCATTTTCTGGGACACTCCTTCGCTTTATTGATTTTAAAAAAAATTAGCCTTGAGGCCAGCACTGTCAGCGAGGCCTTGAGTAAGGTGGCCAGTAAGTACCCTAAGACACGGCCGATTCTCTACGATGGTGATGGAAGAATACGGCAAGTACATCAGATATTTTTGAATGGCAAACAGCTTGGCCCAGTGAGCTTGATACGACGCTTAACCTCTGCGCGTCCGACTTTGTTCACACCCTTGCAAATTCGTTTACGGGAGCTTTTACGCTTTCTCAGGATACCCTAACCGTTGATCTAGGTATTGATGCGATCACCAATTATGAGGTAAAGAAAAATCGCAGATTGGCGCTTGAAAACTAGACGATTTGAACAGTTTTGATGTGCGATGGACAATGATCGCTATCCATTTTTTCTGGCTGTAAGCGGAGGGACGCACTCGGGAATGCCTTGGTCTGTGCTACAGCTGCCACTGCACAACGTTTGTATTTGAAGGAGTGACTTCCTGTGTTCTAAAAGTATCGCAATCCTTTGATCAATTTTTAATAGTTTATCCACGAGCTTGGCCGGTAAATTATCACATGCATTGCTGTCTTTATCGTTAGTTAAAAGGCGCCGGATCTCGAGTAACGTGAAGCCGCACTCTTTAAGATGATGGATATGATGTAAACGCGCAAGCATTTCTAATGGATAATCGTTGTAGCTATTACCAGTGTGTTTATTGTTCACGTCCGTTGGGATAAGCCCTAGCTTCTGATAATAGCGGATCGTATCGCGCGAAAAGCCGGATCGTTTCGAGAGTTCGCCAATCAGCATAGTTTTTTACTTTGACACCAAACAGTTTGCTTATGTTTTTCGCCAGGGTTCACACCGAAACATAACGCCAAGGTTTGAATTGCTGGTCCGTGTACTGTTAAATTTCTCTCACCACATACCATGCAGCTGCACTTGGTCAAACACTATTCTGCGATGAAAATTGTACCCTATACCCGCACAACGTCAACCCTAAATACAGCTTTCCGCTGTCTGAAATAGTCGCAAAAGCTGGGCGCCCTGTTATTTGTCGGTAAGGCAAAACACGTTCAATGTTATGCTGTGGCTGGCAAATCAAATGAAATGTTCAGTGATTTTGAAATGCACGTACTTGCTGTGCCGCAGATTGGTAATGAACTCTAGATCTGCTTGTTCTTGGGCTGATCTACCCCCACCGCAGCCGCAGTAGAATCTAAGCGTCAACGTGTGTAATGTGTGAAGCGCTCGTCGCACAAGTTTAATGAAAAATGTAACGATCAATTTTTAGCCACATGGAGGCATTCGTATGAGTATAAAAGTAATTCTGCTTGCGTTATCGACAATAATCTTGAGTTCGCCGCTTTTAGCAAACGCGTCGGAAGGACACAGCCACGATGAGCCGCAGGCCGCGCCAAGTAAACCTGCCGCCCTCGAGAAAAAAGCCAATAGCCATGACGCAGTTGGATTGTACGATAACTACAGTGAAAAAAAATTGAGCCTTGCGGTGAATCACAAGGTTGTGTTGTTCTTTAAAGCGAGTTGGTGTGGAGAGTGCCGAGAACTTGATGCCGATATAACAAAAAACCTCACCAAGATTCCGCCAGAAATTGCCATTCTAAAAGTCGACTATGACAATTCGGCCAAGCTAAAAAGAAAATATGGCGTAACCAGGCAGT
>JANPPH010000355.1:0-5193 GCA_031428395.1 Gammaproteobacteria bacterium | reverse complement strand
ATGTGTTGATGCGGCAACTTAGTCTGGACCCCGCGGCTAAAAGTGGTGTTCATCCATTGTTGCCAAGTGGACCCAACATACCCTCGTTGTTAAAGCCATTGTCTATGCCTATTCTGCCGCAGGCGTTAACGCAGCCTACGCAGCCTACTTTCCGCCCCAGTTCGCCCCATGATTTTGTCAACACGGTGTTGCCCGTCGCTCAGAAAGCGGCCCAGACCCTGGGTGTGGAACCCATTGCGTTGATCGCACAAGCCGCGTTAGAGACCGGCTGGGGTCAGGCGGTGCCGCGTTATGCAGACGGCAGTTCGAGCCATAATTTATTTGGCATCAAAGCTGATGCGAGCTGGAAAGGTAAAACCGTGGGCGTAACGACTGTTGAGTATGTGGAAGGAATCGCGCAGCGCCGTCAAGAAGCGTTCCGCGCCTACGATTCTTTCGAAGATAGCTTTAGCGACTACGCCAATTTCCTACGTACCAATCCGCGTTACTCGCAAGCCTTACAGTCTGGCGGTGACAGTGCGCGCTTTGTCGAAGAACTACAGTCAGCGGGCTATGCCACCGATCCCCAATACGCGAATAAGCTAAAAAGCATTATGCAAGGTGCCGTACTTAACCAGGCCGTAGCCGCCCGTTAAGGTTCCCTTGGCCCAAGCCGTTAACCCATTTGCAGCGGCCTCTTTTCTAAGAGTTCGAAATCATCATCCTAAAAATGGCAGTTGGAATCGTAGCGAGGGCGATTAAGATGTTGAAGATGCGGGTTTTTCTCGTTAAATTTTGGCGAAGCCGTAGCAACCCCTACGGTGAGCCAAAATTTAACGAGAAAAACTTGCAGATTCAGCATATTAAGCGTTCGCAGTAGATTCCAACTGCCTTTTTTAGGATCATACAAATTGATTGAAAAGTCGTGAACTATGGCTGATACATTAGATTTAGGTATTTCTGGTTTACAAGCCTTCCAACGTGCGTTAGGCACCATTGGCCAAAATGTGGCGAATGCCTCAACGGAAGGTTACAACCGCCAGCGAGTGGAATTGTCGAGTCGCACGCCAACCCTGTTTGGCAGCTCGTATGTTGGGTCTGGCGTACAAGTCACCGACGTAACGCGTATCTACGACAAATTTTTAACCGAAGAAATACGGACTAGTACCTCAGTCCTAGGCCAGCTCGACCGTTTCCATGGTTTAGCGAGCAAAATAGACAATTTGATAGCCGATCCGCAAGCGGGTTTATCGCCAGCCTTACAAGATTTTTTCAATTCCATGCAGGGTGTCGCCAATGATCCTGCCTCGGCCCCTGCTCGACAAGTATTGCTCGGCGAGAGCGAATCGCTCGTCGATAGATTCCACTTCTTGCAGGCACGTCTGGGCGGTGAATACAAAAATGCCAACTCCCAAATTGAAACCACCGTTACAGAAATCAATAGTCTTGCTGCATCCATTGCTAATTTGAATAAAAACATCTCAAACATGGTTGGAGCGGGTGGTCAGCCGAACGATTTATTCGATCAAAGAGATGTGATGTTGGCTAAGTTGGCGGAGCGGGTTTCAGTGACAACGCTGGCGCAAAATGACGGCACGGTGAGTGTCTACATTGGCAGCGGACAAGCGTTGGTTAACAGTTCAAAAGCAGAGACCTTAACCACGGCGCGCGATCAGTTCGACCCAGCTAAGCTGCAGGTCAGCATAATATCCGCCAATGCTGTCATTGACATATCTAGCCAAGTCTCGGGCGGCACGCTCGGCGGCGTGTTGGCGTACCGCAGTCAGGTACTTGATGCTGCGCGTAATAGTATCGGTCGCGTGGCGATGGGTTTGGCGAGTGACATCAACGCGCAACATCGCTTGGGACAGGATTTGGGCAACAATTTGGGTGGCGATTTTTTTACGACTCCAAGCATAAATGTTGCCGCTGGCTCCAATAATTCCATCATGACTGGCGTGACCGCCACACTCACTGATTCGAGTAAACTGACAATCAGCGATTACCGTTTACGCTACGACGGTAGCAATCGCTACACCATGACGCGTTTGAACGACGGACAAAAATTCAGTTTAAATGCGAGCAGTGGCTATCCTTATACGAGCTCTGCCATCGACGGCTTCAGCGTCACCCTCGCCACGCCTCACACCGTGGGCGATACCTTTTTGATTCGTCCGACCGCCGAGGCCGCTGCAACCATAGACATGGCCATCAATAGTGTTGATAAAATCGCGGCAGCCTCGCCGATACGTACCGGAGCGTCAAATTCCAACACCGGTACGGGTGTAGTTAATGCGGGCGTGGTAACCGATGCGACCACGTTTGTCAGTGGCAATTACGATGTTATGTTTGCGACCAGCACCGCCGCAAATGCCAATGGCACCCTCGGCACAATCACTGATAGCGGCGCCAATAGCACTATGCAGTATGAACTGCGCATCAATGGGCAATTAGTTTATACACAAGCTGAAGGAGCGGCACCTCTTGCCAATTTGGCTGCCTTAGCATCGACCATCAATGGTGCTGGCGATGCGAATGTTGCCGCGACGGGTGTCAAGGCCTATTTGAATAGTACCGGCACAGCGCTTTTTCTCAGCAATAATCCTGCAAAAGCATTGCCGATATCTGTCTCCGAAACACTAAACACCACTGCGGGCGTGGTGGAAGACGGCGATACCATCACCGGCTATTTTGGTGCCGCGCTCACTGGCGCCACCACGCCGACTGCTACGCTGAGTTTGGGCTTGCAGGCGAACAGTTATTTGGTCATTAATAGCAGTGGCAATACAGCAGCGAGCGGCGCGTATACCTCGGGCAGTAATATTAGTTTTAACGGTATAACCATGGCCGTTACCGGCAAGCCAAATCTTGGCGACAGTTTCACGAGCCGCCCCAATATTAATGGTGGGGGCGATAATCGTAATGCTTTAGCGTTGGCGAATCTGCAAAAAGATCTGACCTTAGGCAATGGCTCCGCCACCTACCAGGATGCTTATGGTCAATTGATCGCAACAGTTGGCAGCAAAACGCATCAAGCAGGTTTGAATAAATCTGCTCAGGAAAAATTGTTGAATTATTCCAAAGATGCTCGGGAAGCGATTTCAGGCGTAAATTTAGATGAGGAAGCCGCGAATATGATGCGTTTCCAACAGGCGTACCAGGCCGCGGCACAAGTAATCAGTACCGCAAGCAGTCTATTCCAGTCTCTCCTACAAGCCATGGGGAGGTAATTACCATGCGTATTTCCACCAGTCAGCTTTATCAACAATCGTTGAATTCCATGCTTCAGCAGCAAGCGGAACTGGGCCGCGCAAATCAGCAAATGGCATCGGGTAAGCGTTTGTTGGCTCCTGCTGATGATCCCGCTGCAGCGGCACGGGTGATGGGATATTCTGAAACGGTGTTCACTGCCGAACAATACAAAACCAATGCGCAGGCTGCGCAAACGTCACTTTCCATGGAAGAAACGGGTCTGGATCAAGCATTAAGCATCACCCAGCGAGTGCGTGAACTAACCGTACAGGCCAATAACGCCACCTTGAGTTCTAGCGACCGTGCGATGATCGCCCAGGAAGTTCGCTTACGTTTGGATGAAGCGCTGTCCATTGCAAACCTTAAAGACGCAAGCGGAGATTTTCTTTTTTCAGGTTATCAAAACGCCACGCAGCCATTCAGTGGTAGCGAAAGCGCCGGTTACTCTTATTACGGCGATGAGGGTCAGCGTTTGATGCAAGTGAGTCCGGAACGCCAATTAGCAACCAGCGATTCAGGGCGTCAAGTTTTCGGTAGCATTAGCACGTTTCAGGTCGCGACAAACTCCGTCAACACAGGCGCCGCAACCATACAAGCTAATAGCCTGGTTGACCCCCATGCTTACCAAGCGCATACCTTCACCATAAATTTTGATACGGCGACCACGTTTAGCATCACCGATAATACTAATGGTTTAGCCATGTTGACTAACCAGGCTTATTCCAGTGGTCAACCTATTCGTTTTAATGGCCTGGAAGTCACCATCAGCAATGCGCCGAATGCCAATGACAAATTCACCGTGGCGCCAGCCGCGGATGATAACGTTTTCAATGTGCTAAATAGACTTATCAAAACCTTAGAAACGCCTACTTCCGATAGCGCTTCTCGCACGCAGCAACATACGGAATTGGCGAACACACTTAATGGCCTTGACCAAACACTGAACAATTTTACGGGCACACTGGCTAAGGTCGGTGGACGCCTCAGTTCGTTGGATAATCAAATCCAAATCAACGATACCGTGGCTTACGAAACGAAGAAGGCGATTTCCGAAATAGAAGATTTGGACTACGCTGAGGCTATCACGCGCTTCACTGCGCAAACAACGGCGTTGCAAGCAGCACAAATGGCTTTTTCTCGACTCCAAGGATTGTCGTTGTTCAACTATATGAAGTGATGGCGGATACCAACGGCCTTGTGCAGGCATCCTCTGTATATAGGGCACCTCTAGAGGTGCCTATAGCCAGCACCGTGGGCAAAAAAACCGAGTCTTTGACGTCCCAGGATGTTCCTCAGAATTAGTGATCATAGTTGTCGGGTTAGCGTAGCGTAACCCGACATGCTCTATAAACAGCCATTTATTCAGCTCTGGGTGGTTAGCCGTTAGTGCGTCAGCAGCCGTTCTGTGATACAATGACTACATGTATTCACCGAGGGTACCATCATGGCAACTTCAATCCGGCTCGATCTAGAGATCGAGCAACGGCTAGACCGCTTGGCTGCACAGACTGGTCGTTCCAAGGCGTATTATCTGCGTGAGCTGATCACGAATGGCCTAGAAGAGATAGAAGACTACTATCTAGCTGCCGCGACGATGGAGCGCATCCGCAAGGGCGAAGAACGCGTTTTCACGTTAGAGGAAGTGGAGCGCGATCTTGGTTTGGCGGATTGAGCTTGCGGCCGCAGCGGCCAAGCAGCTCGCGAAGCTCGACAAGGGTGAAGCCAAGCGCATCACAACCTTTCTTCGGCAACGCCTGGCTGTGCTCGATGACCCGCGCACCACAGGTAAGGCACTGACAGGCCCGCATCTCGGTGCATACTGGCGCTACCGCGTTGGCGACTATCGAATCATCTGCGACATACAGGACGAGGTGCTTTGCGTCCTCGTGATCGAGATTGGCAACCGGCGCGAGGTCTATCGTTGACGATTTGTAAGTCCAGTTGTAGGTCGGGTTAGCGTAG
>JANPPH010000354.1:0-7277 GCA_031428395.1 Gammaproteobacteria bacterium | reverse complement strand
AGACTGTTTTTCTTCTTTTCTCACGCAGATTCAGTGCTTTGCGCGGCCGCAGCAGAGTGCTAATGGAAAATCTGGGTTTAGCCCAAGGTATGAGCGATAGTTAGTGGCGTTACGGAACCTGAGAATCGCTTGCTTCTTTTTAAGCATGAGCATCTAACGAAACTTTTCTAGCGACCCCTATTCTAATCATCGTCTCTGTCACGTCGCGCAGCCGCCGGGTTACAATAGGCACTCTTCTGAACGATCGAGGTATGCAATAAATGAGTAAATTGAAGGTATTTCACGAAGACAATTCTGCATCCGCCCGCGAAGTGACCGGCGTCGACGCTATCGCCGGAGAACTACACAAAATCGGCGTACGCTATGAGCGTTGGCAGGCGACGCAGCCGCTAAGTAACACCTCCTCTCACGATGAAATCATCGCCGCCTATCGCGACCCCGTCGATCGTCTAATGAAAGAATACGACTTTCGTTCTGTCGATGTGATTGCGATGACACCCGACCACCCCGACAAGGTTGCGTTGCGCAAAAAATTTCTCGACGAACACATTCACACTGATTTTGAAGTGCGTTTTTTCGTTGAGGGCGAGGGTTTGTTTTTTCTCCGCGCCAACAACCATGTGCACGGCATTTTGTGCCGACCAGGGGATTTACTCAGCGTCCCCGCCAATATGCCGCACTGGTTCGACATGGGCGAAAACCCGCAGCTTAAGTGCATCCGCTTATTCACGACACCGGATGGCTGGGTGGCGAATTACACCGGCGATGCCATCGCGCGCTCATTCCCCGTTTTCGAGCAGTTTTAATCAATGATTAAGGCCATATTAACCGACATTGAAGGCACTACCTCTTCGTTGTCATTTGTGAAAGAGGTGCTGTTTCCTTATTCGCGGCAACGCCTAGCGGGATTTGTACAACAGCACGCCACCGATCCCGCTGTGGCTGCTGCCTTAGCTGACGCGACAAAATTATTTAAGTCGACCACTTACGATCAAAATGTAATCGTCGATCAGTTATTGCGTTGGATAGACGAAGACAACAAAGCGGGGCCGCTCAAAGCACTCCAAGGCATGATTTGGGAGGAGGGCTATCGCACCAACGCCTTCAAAGGACATATCTACGCAGACGCCTTACACCACCTGCGCGCCTGGAGAGCGCAAGGCGTACTGCTCTATGTGTTTTCCTCAGGCTCGGTAAAAGCGCAAAAACTATTATTCAGTAACACCGATTATGGTGACATCACAGAGCTTTTTTCTGGATATTTCGACACGCAAGTGGGAGCTAAAAAGTCGCCAGATTCATATATAGCTATTGCCGCGGAGATCGATATTGCACCTAGCCATATTCTGTTCTTATCCGACATCAAAGAAGAGCTCGACGCGGCAAAACAAGCAGGCATGCAGACCACCTGGTTAGTGCGCGAGCAAGTTACTGCGACTAACTCTGAGCATCCTCAAGCCACTGACTTTGATCAGGTCCAAATTTGAGACGCACTGCAAGGCAGTGGGTTTGTACAGCGGCTATTGCTGACGCGCTAGAATTTCCGCTAACGTTTGTTTGGCAGTGGCTTGAAAAGGTCCGCCTAAACTGACTGCCGTACGCGCATATTCAATGGCTTCCGGTACACGGTTCTGATCGGCCAGTACCTGCGCAAGATTATTTAATGCCGCTGCGGAATCGGCGTGATTTGCTATGGCATGCCGATAGGCAGTTTCTGAGGCGGCCAAATCACCCGTCTGATAATAACTATTGCCCAAGCCTATCTGCGCAATAAGCGCACCAGGCCAACGTTCTAAAGCCTGTTGATACGCCTCTCGCATCGCCTGCCATTGCTGTGACAATTCCAACGCTGCAACTGCATCCAGGTAAGGTTCACGCTCCGCAGTCTCGGGCAGCACCTGCGGCAACATGGCGACGATCGACCACTGTCCCGCTCGCCGCCACGTGTTGTTAAAAACACGCATCGGCGTGATCAGGCGCTTATACGTGCCAGAGCGCAATATTAATTCTTTGCGCTCAAGATCGAATCCAACCACCACTGCATAATGCCAAACCGGATACCAACTAAGCGCAAGATTTTGTAACACTACAACGGGATTACCTGCGGCAACTTCGGCCAGTAAATATTCAAACTCTGGCTTAAGTCGATAAGCCACACGACCATGACGCCGGGCGGTCGCCATTAACTCCGTTTGCAACGAACCCTGCTTGCTCGGCAAATACATCATTGGCTTGAGTGCATTTGCATCCGTTGCCACACCCGACCAGTTCAAAACGGTCGCTAGCGCGGCAGGGCCACATTGAAATTCTTCCTGCGGAAAAAAAGGCACAGCGGCCAATTCAACTCTACCAGGCAAGGCGGGATTGTTGACGCGTATAGCTGCAATATTGGGCTGAGTTGCGCACCCTATTAGCAGCCAAGCCAAAACAAAAAGGCCGCCCCTTCGGGCAGCCTTTTTGCTAAAACAAATTACCACTAGTATAAGCTGTTTAATTCTTAACGCTTTTTGACGAAGCTAAACACATCAGTGACGCCAAGAAGATCAGTAACAACCAGCACTAGGAAAACAAGAACAACCAATTCCACGGCACCAGCGCCTGCGGGTAACTGATCTATCTTAGCTGCCAGCTCACGGATTTCAGCATCGGTAAGGCTATCTACGCGCGACATTGCTTGTTCAGCATCAACACCACGCTCCGTTAACGCCGACTTAACATCATCACGCAGGAACAATGAACGCACGCGCTCACGTTCGGCGTTGTTGTGTTCTGCTTGCATTAGTGCTTGCGCAGTTACCATTGATGCTTGAGAAGCTGGAATGTAGCACGTCAAACCCAGCATAGACGCTACCACTAAATAGCTAACAGACTTTAACCACGATTGCCGTTTAATGTTCATTCTTATCTGCTCCTTAGAGTTCCAACACTGTGCACCTAAAAAAGGCATCCCCTTTTGGCATCCATATTATAGCTTGATTCGGCGCATCCAGTTGTTGAAATCAAAAACTTTGCCTATATTCAAATTGGCTTGATGACACAACTGACGCTCGGAAGAGTCATCACATCAAACTAAACCCGACACAAGGGACAGACCGCTACACAGTTTTCACTCCCTGCCAAAATGAGGCGAGAATGGCAATCAGTATTGCTGGGCGGACCACCCACGCCCCACCGCAAAATGCAATCACTCGCTACGTGCCACGTTTCAACGTCAACACATTTAACCACACCTGCCCCCTCATTGGAATCGAATGGTATTTTGCCTACGGGGTTATGACTATGTATCTAAGGGTACTTTTGCGCTACCCTTTAGTTAACCCAGATTTTCCAATAGCCCTCTACTGCGGCCGCACAAGGCGCTGAATCTGCGCGAGGAAAATTGAAAAACAGCCTGTCACCGTAGAGTGACTACGCCTCCGGCTATTTTTCAATTTTTCTCGCCCCTCTTCAGCACCTTGCACCCCCTCGCTACGAGCGCTAATGGAAAATCTGGGATTTGGCTCGAAATTTCGGCGCAACAAGGACGCAACGCCCCGCTCTCAGCTATTTCTGCTATTCCTCGCTATGATTAATAAGAGAGGTAACTATGTAATGCAAATGCCTGCCATGTGTTTTCGTCGTAGCGCGGAGTCTCCAGCCTGTTCGCCCAAAAGTCGCTTGCATGGCTTACCTGTCAGCGTTTGACCATTTCGACCCGCTAACCGGAACTCTACCGGTGGGACTAGTGTCGCTATTTGGCACTACTATTGAGCGCGCGCGCCACATTCTGCGCAATCGAACTTCTTACAATGAAATCGCCTATGGATTGGAATCGCTCGATTGGATTCTCGAAAAGGGCAACGAAGACGTCCGAAAAAATGCCATGCGCTCTGTCGAACCGTCGCAACGCGAACGCTACTACAGTTCAGATCCACGCTTGCTTAGTTTGTATATGGACTATTTCGACATCGCCGATCAACCCTCACTACCCCATGCCACCTGGCCGGAATATTTTGCCATCTTGGCGCTTTCGTTTGCAGGTGAGGCCGTCAACGTGGTGGTATCAATCAGCGACACCTATCTCTCAGAAAGCCAAGCTCAAATCCAAAAAGCCGGCTGGGTCAGCGACCTGGCCATCGACGCAGAGGACGCTATTGATCTTGCCGAAAATTTTCTTGTTGGTAATGATTTAGTCAACAACCACGAGCTATTTCAAGATCGAATTAGCAATCTACATGGACGCGAGAAGGTATCGAAATACGACGAATTACGGAGTCGAGTAATTTTCGTCTATGAACAACACTATCGCGACCAAAATAGTCGCGATGCATCCAAACGTATTTGGCATCAATTAGACAGCGATGCTAAAGCAGTATTAGTTGCCCGTGAACCGGAAAAAAAGATTGAACATTGGATCGGGCAATATCGCCGCGCAAGCAAATTTAGCTAGCCGTCATCATCCGACTACAAATAGTCGCCACGAGGCCGCCAACACCACACTACGCCGCCAATACCTGGTTCTTAATGCATGACGCAAAGAATTCGCGAGTGATCGCGAACTGCAATTCCGCCGACTCCACTTGATTGATCGCCTGACGAAATATCGCCCCCGCTGAATGGCTTTTGGTGTACCAGGAGATATGTTTGCGCGCTATGCGCACACCAGCATATTCGCCATAGAATTCATACAGGTTTTGCAAATGCCCGAGTAAGATTTCGCCCACTTCGCTCATGCTAGGTTCTGGCAGATTCTCACCTGTGGCTAAAAAATGTGCAATTTCGCGAAAAATCCACGGCCGTCCCTGTGCTGCACGCCCGATCATCACAGCGTCCGCGTTAGTTTGCTGCAACACGAATTTGGCTTTTTCCGGCGTCGATATATCGCCATTAGCGATGACCGGAATAGCAACGCTTTGCTTAATATGCGCAATCGTCTCGTATTCAGCATCACCACCAAATGCACAGGAGCGTGTCCGACCGTGCACCGCCAATGCTTGCACACCTGATTGCTCGGCGATGCGCGCAATGCGCACGCCGTTGCGATGCTCAAGATCCCAGCCTGTGCGTATTTTAAGTGTTACGGGGATATTCACCGCCGCCACCACTGCTTCCAAAATGGCGGCGACCAATTTTTCGTCGCGAAGCAATGCTGAACCGGCCATGACATTACACACTTTTTTTGCCGGGCAACCCATGTTAATGTCAATTATCTGCGCGCCATGATCTGCATTAAATTTTGCCGCCTCCGCCATCAGAGCAGGACTGGCACCGGCGATCTGCACTGAACACGGCTCGCTCTCACCGGTGTGATCAATTCGACGCTGGGTTTTGTTGCTTTTCCGCAATTGCGAGTTGCAGGAAACCATCTCGGAGACGGCCATCCCCGCGCCTAAGCTTTTGCACAGCTTGCGAAATGGTAAATCGGTAACGCCCGCCATCGGGGCAAGGATTAAAGCGTTGTCGAGTTGATGGGGGCCGATGCGCATGGGGGAATCGTTGTTTGGCTCGGGGCGGAACCACCCGATTAATTGGTGCCGGAAATAGGAATTGAACCTACGACCTTCGCATTACAAGTGCGCTGCTCTACCAACTGAGCTATTCCGGCAAAACACCGCAAGGGTGACACTGCTAAAAGAAAGATTTTAAAGGACTTAGTGGTGTAAAGGCAATTGAGACCTTACAAAACAAGTGATTTTGTTCTAAATTTCGCTAACCTTTATTTATTTCACAGCGCGTTTCCTGGCGTTGCAACCCAGGAAATTCCTTAAATAACTGGTCCGCTGTGGCGAAAAGGTGACCATCGTCGGCGACATCAAGCCAATATTCGCTCCTTACCTTAAAACGTTGTTCCAGCTTCACATCGAACCCTTTATTTTGCAACTCGTTTTGGCGCCGTTGTGCAGTCACCGGGTCGTTATAGAGACCAACCGATATGCCATTTTGTTTGTCGCCATCGGCGATGAGGAAACTGTCGATGCTAAGCTTGTTCATTTCCCTCAGCATAGCCTTGGCTATGTCCCGCGACTTCAGGGGCGGCAAATAGACCCAATAGCCCGTCGCTTTGCGGCCTTCGGACTTGCGCAAGTTAGCGGGTAAACCGCGTTCTTTAAGGCGCGACAATGCGCTAGTTGCGGTGTTCGCGGCAACAAAGGGGCCTAATGCATAACAAACCGATTTCGCGGCGTTAGAACCATTATTCACGTGGCGCACATTGCGCGGCGAATCCAACAACACAAGATCTGGTTCACGTTCGGCAGCTTGCTGTGTCGATGCGACATTTTTTGTTGTTATATCCGCCGCATCTGGCTCGCGCATTGTTTGCCAAATAAAAAACGTGACGTTAATCGCCAATACGAGAAAAAAAAGTCGTTTCATTGAGGTGGTTGCGCAATAACTGCGAGGCCCTTTAGCACTAAATTCGGCTCATGTCTGAAGTGTCCAGCCAACAACGGCAAAAGAGTATCGGCATCACCGCCGGTAATTAAACTCTCGCCCAATATTATTGCATTCGCCACATCCGCGGCGACTCGATCAATCACGGCAATCGCCGCGTATAAACTTCCGGCATTCACGGCACTTTCAGTATCTCTGGCAAGCAAGTCTTGTGATAGGTTCTGCAGCGGATGGTCACAGCCGATCAGTGCAGTGTCTTGTGTCAAGGCGCGACGCATCATTTCGATGCCGGGAATAATCAGTCCACCTTGGTGCATACCTTCATGGGTAAGCACATCGATGGTTATTGCGGTGCCGGCATCCACCACGAGGCAAGCACTAACGCCCACCAGACTTCGTGCGCCAATGAGCGCTGCCCAGCGATCAGTTCCTAACTTCTGCGGATCAGGATAAGCGTTCGTGATCCCCAGCCCCGCAGACGCTGACACGACGAATTCGGGCGTAATATTCCATTCACGACCAACAAAAGCGACCAAGGCATCATGCGCCGCCGGACCCGCAACATTAGACACCACGACCCGCTGTGGGGGCGTCAAAGCACCCCAAGCGGTACGTCCAAAGCTATCAAAATCGCCACTTGGCCGGATTTCCTGCCCAAGATGAGTAAGCGCTTCACCGTCAAGCCAGCCCCACTTTATCCGTGTGTTTCCAATATCCACAAGCAAGATCACGGCTACGGCCTCCTGCCTAGCAGGCTGTGCATGAGAACAATTAACTTAAAGGCGGCCAAGGCATTATCTCGCTTCATTTATTTTGGATTGGATTTATTTTCGATGGCGGGGAGTTTACAACGCCAAGGCCGCAATGTCTTGTGTGGATAAATTCGCTGCGACCATTCGGCGTGG